>NZ_JAUBSB010000012.1:64274-141688 GCF_036702135.1 Microcoleus sp. LAD1_D3
GCCGCCTTCAGCCACCGTGTAATTTGGTTGGGCGAACTGGAAGATACTTGGAGATGTCGGCGTCGGCGCCGGAGTTGTCCCCGGAGTCGGCGGCACATCATTAATCGTCAAAATTGACGGACTACTGCCGACATTGCCACCGAAGAGCACCAAATTCACCGTTTCCGGCGATTCCAAAATCAAATCACTCAAAGCCGTCACGGTGAAACTAGCGGTAGTTACCCCCGCAGCAAAATTCAACACCCCCGCCGCCGTTCCAGTGTAATCCGGTGCACTGCCTGTTGAACTTGCCGAACCGTCAAGAGTAGCGTAGTTAATCGATCCAGCCTCGGTGCCACCGGTGCGAGTAACGTTAATCGTCGCCACGCCGCCTTCAGCCACCGTGTAATTTGGTTGGGCGAACTGGAAGATACTTGGAGATGTCGGCGTCGGCGCCGGAGTTGGCGTCGGCGTCGGCGTTGGTGTCGGCGTCGGAGTCGGCGTCACATCAATGCCTTGATATTGAATACTCCGCACTAGGTAGTCGGAACTATCGCTTTTGGGGGAGGTGCTAGTGGCGTAGGCAGGGGTGGGGCTATCGTAGGCTTTGGCGGAGAACCGCAGTTCGTCAAAAGCAACGCTAGTGGAATTTGCTTGTATCTGGAATGTGAAATTGCCATCGGCACTATCGCCAATGAAAGTCACTCCATCTGAAGACACACCGATCGGTTTTTCAGGGGTAGGAGGGGTGAGGCGAGCGATCGTAAAATTGCTGGCCGATACCTCCGTCCCATTATTAAAGAGTTTCAGCAAACCAACTTCATTGCCTTGATCGTTCACTGTAGAACTTGATTTGGGAAGTAATCCACTGAGGCCGATCGTGGCGCTAGTGATGTCTTTGTTATCTGCCCATTTCACCTTCAGCGCTTGAGATAGATTGGTGTTGGGGTCATAGTTGATTTCCGCCCGCAATTTATTGACATCGGTAAACCAACCACTATAAGAGCCTAGGACACCAATACCACCGGTACCGCCGTAGCTCAACCCGCTTTTAGGGGTTTCGTTCGTTGCTAACGTGAGGTTGCTGATGGGAGTAGGGTTAGTGTAGTTCGTTTCAAAGCCATCAAAAGCTATCCCAGACAGTTGGATGCCTTGATTCTGGGCGGCAGTAGGCCATTGTGCGATCAGGTCACTAATGCTGCTGTAATTAGTGTCTTGACCCAAAGAACCAGTGATTGAAGTAGCCATAGCTTATGTGTTAATGATGAGTAATTAAGGATTAGAAGTGACTGAAAACGAGAGGTTGGGCTTTCTTGTAGCGATCGGTCACTGCAAGAAAAATTTCCTCATACCTGCAGGTAAATCAAGTAAAAATGCTTGCCCCATAAGCATCTGAAAGCATTATTGCCCCCGATCGAATGTTGAGTGTAAATAATTACACCTACTTAGACCTATTTACATAGAGATGTTTAACTTTCATCATCAATAAGTTTTATCCGGAAAAAGTGCGATCTTTTTTTCAGCCCTATAAAAAGCGGGTTTTCCACATCTGTAGAGGAGAGCTTAAATCCCACATTCCGGGCCCCCCAAGAGGCAGCTTTCAGTGATTCAGCGGACAAAAGTGAATCAGGAGAGACACTTATGAGTAAAAATACTCAGAACTTTAGATGTCTAAGCATCACCCTGTTGGGAATTTCTAAAAATTGAGGTTCGGGCGTAAGTTAAATCTGATGCCATTAAAAAAGCGATCGGTAAAAAACCAAGTTTATTGGTGATCCGTAATGTGATTGACGATCGCTACAAGATGTCAAATGGGTTCTATACTACTGCCCGAGTGACAAAACAGGGTTAATCTGACTAAAGCAGGAATTATGCACTTACCCTCTGATTTGTCAGCGGCAACTCTACAATAAACTCAGTTCCTTCGCCCACCTGACTGACGCAGCTCAGCTTGCCACCGTGAGCTTGAACAATTACCTGATAGCACACTGAAAGTCCCAAACCAGTGCCTTTTCCCACAGGTTTAGTAGTAAAAAATGGGTCAAAAATCTTGTCTTGAATTTCTGCAGGAATTCCAGTTCCGGTGTCGCGGACAGAGATTGTTACCCAGTCCGGCTCGCTTTGCCAACTGCGGATGGTTAATTCCCCCGGTTTGCTCGTTGACTGGAGCGCATCTAAAGCATTGTCAATCAAATTATAAAATACTTGGTTGATTTGACTGGCATGACATTTTACTGGCGGCAAACTGCCGTATTGCTTGTCTATTTTGATATGGGTTTTTAGCTTATTTTGCAGCATCAAGAAACTGCTTTCTAAACCTTCATTCAAATCTACTGGTTTTAATTCAGCGTGGTCTAAACGAGAAAAATTTCGCAGCGTCATCACGATCGAGCGAATCCTCCCGCTTCCTTCCCGCATTGAATTGAGCAGTTTACCAAAGTCTTCTCGAATGTAATCGAGTTCTAGTTCTTCATTGATTCTGACAATTGCTTCTGCTGCTTCGGGGCAGGCATTCCCGACCTGTTCTAGAGCTTCGTTCAAGGCTTTAAAATATTCTTGAGCGTGAAACAAGTTAGCGTGGATGAAATTGTTGGCGTTGTTAATTTCGTGAGCAATTCCCGCTACCATTTGCCCCAAACCTGACATTTTTTCGCTTTGAATCAATTGCTGTTGCGCCGATCGCAATTCTTCTAACGCAGCCTGCAACTGCTGGGTTTGAGCTTGAGATTTTACCGCAGCATCTTGGACTTGGCTGTAAAGTTCTGCTTGCTGAATGGCGATCGCCATTTGGTTGGCTATCTGGGAGAGCAACTCCATTTCTTGCCACTGCCAATTGCGGGTATCCCGGCACTCGTGAGCAATCAGCAAACCCCACAGCCTACCGGGAAATTTAGGATTATAGCTTGCCGCTGTTTCGGGGGAACTTTCTTCAGTTCTCGATGTAACAATCGGCACGATCAGATTAGCTTTTACCTGCAAACGGTCTAAGAAATCAACGTGACAAGGCTCTAAACCAGCATTAAAAATATCATTAATGGCTTTGACTCGCCCTTGCTGGTAAAGATCGGCGTAATCTCCCCGGAAACACTTATCCGCCCCCATATCTCCTAAAATTGAAGGCCAAGGGATCACCATATCTTCAACAACAACTTTTCCTTGCCAGTTGTCTTGAAACTGATAAATGATTACTCGATCGCACTGCAACATTTGGCGGACTTCCCTCACCGCTGTTTGTAGGATAGTTTCCAGATCGAGGGTACTGCGAATTTGGTTGCCGATCAGCCGCAGCAGCGATTCTCGTTCGGCTTGGCGCCTGGTTTTGCTATAGAGTTTGGCTTGATTGATTGCGATCGCCAATTGCGATCCTACCCCTTCTAAAAGCTGTCTTTCCCAATCAGTCCATTCCCGTTCGCGATCGCACTGATGCAAGCCAATTATGCCATTCACTTCACCTTGATAGCGAGTAGCTACTGCCAGCATTGACTTAATCTCCAAAGCTTCGGCAATTTTTCGGGTTTGTGGGTTCAATCCCGGAAAATCGAGAAACTTCGTCACTGCTAGGGAATCTTGTTGAGACACGACTGCAGCCAAATGCGGGTTGTCAGTCATCGGTACTTTCATTCCCAGTTGGATCGGATAGTCCCCCGCGTTGTACTCTCCGCGCGTAACTAAAGTTTTTTCTGTATTTGATTCTTTGACTAAAATGCTCACGCGGCTGCACTGTAATGCTTGCCCCAGCAATCTGCAGGCCGATGTCAAAATTTCTTCTATGTCAAGTGTACTGCGAATTTCGTTATTAATTTGGTTCAGCAAGTTTGATAACTGAACTTGCTGCTGCATCTGCACGATTAGGGCTTTTTGTTGGTCTACTTCCGGCAGCGAAAGACTTTCTTCCTGCCTCCAGTTTTCAGATTCAGGCAACCGCGAAGTTACTCTTTGCCAGGGGTTTTCGTGTTCTTGTATTTTTAAAGACATATTTACTCAGGAGTTGTACAGTATTTTGATTGAGTCTGGTTTTTTAAACCTATGCTTACCCCGCCAACAGCCCCATCGCAGCTACCAGGACTTTTGGAATATCTTAAGACATTATAAAGGATGCAGCCTGAGCAAAGCAATTATTTGCTTTACAAATATTTATATTTATCAAGTATGCGCTCGGCAGGGGAGAATACTAATTGGCGCGCCCCATGGAACTTGGTCAGATGTCAAATAGAGTTAACGGCCCGGTTAAGCGAACAAAATTAATCTAAAATCTATCTTTAGTTCAATGTTTGCGCGCGCTCGATCAACATGGAAAACTCAATTACCGACAATTTTAGTTCGCCAGTAAGCAGCGACAACATGACTTCTGGATTGACAGGTAAAGCCCAGATTAAAATAGCTTTGGCGATCGGCAATTCCCGGCTGCACTGGGGATTATTTGTGGGCAAAACCCTGGAGAAAACATGGGATACACAGCATCTCAATGCTGATACTGTTTCCCCGCTCTCCGAGCAGGAAAAGGCCGAATATTTGGTGCAAACAGTAATGAGGTCGATCGAGGAAGTATCTTCTCAAAATCTCCTTTGTCTTCCTGCTACTCCCGCTTTTTCTAATCCTCACACACTTTCTTTAGTGCCACTGCCTCTAATTTTGGCCTCAGTAGTTACCCAGCAAACAGCAATTTGGCAGAGTTATCCTGATGTCCGAATTATTACTTTAGACCAGTTGCCGATCGGGGGACTCTATCCTACCCTGGGAATTGACAGAGCTTTGGCTGTACTGGGCGCTGGCAACCAATTGGGTTGGCCAGTTTTACTTATAGATGCTGGTACAGCTTTAACATTTACTGGGGCTGATGTCAATAGGTATTTAGTTGGGGGCGCAATCTTACCAGGTTTGGGTTTGCAGTTATCGTCGCTAGGTAAAAAAACTGCTGCATTGCCTTTAATCAGTTTACCACAAAATTTGCCGCACCGCTGGGCGCAAGACACTGCTGGGGCAATTCAAAGCGGAGTTGTGTATGCGACGGTGGCAGGAGTTAGGGATTTTATTGAAGATTGGCGGTGTTTGTTTCCTGATAGCAAAATTGCGGTCACGGGGGGCGATCGCGCTATGCTTTTAAAATACCTCACCGCAGCCTTTCCTGATACAGCAGCCGACTTAATTGACGCACCAGAGGCTATTTTTTGGGGAATTAGTTATGAGTTATGAGTTATGAGTTATGAGTTATGGGGATTGGTAATGGGGAATTATTCAGGAGCCTCTCATATTTGTAAAAACACTTCTTCTAGCTCCTTCCTTCTTCGTCTTTCCTTCGGTCTCAAAACTCCAATTTCTAGCTGGGCTGCAAAAGTGAGATGCTCCCAATTATTCTTCCTTCTGCCCTCTTTCTTCTTCCTTACCAATTACCAATTCACTTAGCAAACTCGCGAATATACTTAGCAACAACATCCGGGACTTCCTGTGGCAAATTGCTTTCCCCTGGACTAACCAATTGCAGTTCGGCATTAGGAGCTAGAGCAGCATATGATTGACACAGAGACGAAGCTGCAGGGGTATCTTCAGAACCGTGCAACAGCAAAACAGGCGCTTTCAGCAAAGGCAAATTCTCATCAACTAACTCCGCTGTAATTTCAGCCCGCCGCCGCCGGAACAGCAACTGCACCGCAACTGGGGAGTGAATCAACTGCTGTCTGAAATTTAGCAGTCCGTCAATCTTGTTTTGACTACCCAGCAACTTAGCAATTGGATAGATCGATCGCAACAACCAAAAAGCGAGGGGTGGTTGGCCAATTAGCCAGCTAGCCGTCTGCCACCGCCCCCGCCGGTTGCCAACCTTGACGCCTTCTGGGGCCAACAAAACCAAACCTTGAACTCGATCGGGATATTTGATAGCATAGCTGGTGGCCACCCAACCCCCCAGAGAGTGAGCGATTAAATAAACCTCTCGCAACTTCAAAGTATCGAGGTATTGGGCGAGACATTCTACTTCCAGGTCGATCGAATAATGAAGATTCCGGCGTTCCGAGTCGCCAAACCCCAGCAAATCCGGTGCGAAGCAGTGGTAGTAGGGGATCAAATGTTCGATCGTCCTCAGCCACTGACTGCTGTCCTGCCAAGAACCGTGCAAAAATACTAAATTCGGGCCTTGACCGACTTCGTGCCAGAAGATTTGCCCTACAGAGAGTTTTACCCGAGAATTGCGTAGCGGTGAGTACATCCGGTTAAATATTTAGTAATAAAAAGATGATTAATTTAATCTTCAGAGATTGTGAATTAAAGTAGGAAAACATTAAAAATTAATTTCACAGTCATCACAGACAATTTTTGACGGCGAGGTAATTTCCGACTTTTCTCAAATTTGGATGCCCCGCCGATTTACGCCAAAGTTGTCAGGCCTTGAAAATAGTCCTGTAAGTGTTGGTCGTTATCGTGGCTGAGGGCGCCCTCGGGCAGTGATTCGGGCAAAAAAGCCTGAACCTCGCTGACTTCAAGCGTATCCTGAACTTGCATATTGCCCTGCACCTCTGCAGCGACCACGATACAAATCGAGTGTAGGCGAGGGTCTCGATCAGCAGCCGAATAAACACCCACCAAGCGGCGGATTTTGACTAAATCGAGTCCTGTTTCCTCTGCTAATTCCCGCCGCACAGTTGTCGGAATATCCTCTCCCCAATCCACCATACCTCCAGGCAGTGCCCAGCGACCGTTGTCGCGGCGGCGAATTAACACAATTCGCCCGTCAGGCAATACAGGAATCACCGCAGTACCAGTCACGGGATGTCGAAAAATCAGTCCCAGCACAGTTTGTACAATTTGCCACAATCGACGCATAAACTCAAAAGCTTGTTTAGGATATAGTAATTTCAGGCCTCCTAGCTTGCAGCTCCGGAGTCTTAATTTTTAATTTTTGATTCACGCTAGAGGTCTGGCAAGTCTGCTAGGATTTCCGCCGCGTGAGTTTCTGGTTTGACTTTCCGATAAACCTTTTCAATCCTACCATCAGGGTCGATCGCGAAGGTTGATCGAGTAATTCCCATAAATTCTTTTCCCATAAATTTTTTGAGTCCGTAACAGCCGTAGGCGGTAGCAACTTCGGCGTTTGAGTCGCACAGCAAGGGAAAAGGCAGTTGATATTTAGCTGCAAACTTGGCGTGGGACCGGGCCCCGTCTGTGCTGACGCCCAGGACTGAAATATTGCGCGACTCGTAGTCTGAGTGAATATCGCGAAAGCCGCAAGCTTCTTTGGTACAGCCTGGGGTATTGTCCCGAGGATAAAAGTAAAGTACAACTCGCCGCCCTCGAAAATCTGCAAGGCTGACGACATTGCCTTGCGCGTCGGGCAGGCTGAAGACAGGAGCTACGTCACCGGGATAAATCGTCATTTGTCGTATTTTGTCAATAGTTTATAGAAATATTCGACAAGAGCGAAAACATTGCGTCCCATCGGGCCCGCATTGCCAGCGACTTGAATCCCGGTGTTCTTTTTTCTGGGTCTTGTACCGTGTGTGCTATGATCGTCATCGGTCTAAAATTGAGTATAACTAGACAACGTAAAAACTTAACTGGATTAGTTGAGTACGTAGTCACACCTAACGGTGTTGCGGTTTAGGAAAGCTAAATTTGAAGAAAACCTAACTACATAAAGAGAAGTGATCGAGTACGGTATGGCATACCGGAATTTACGCTTGGGGAGAGGACACCTATACTTGGGCGGGAGCAATCCTGTCTCCAGTAAGTGGCTTCGGTGAACCAAGAATCTTAGTCACCAAGAGTGCACAGAGTGTCAAACTTAAGAATCCGCGGGCGTGAAAGCCCGGGGACTGTCAATGTTTATTAGTGAGGTCAGAATGGCTAAGCGCCGCAATCTCAAGAAAGAGAAGGCACAACGAAATCAAGCATACGCTCGCAAGTTTCGCAAGCGGAGAAATCAAGATATGTTCTCCAACAAGAGAAGACGATTTGACGGCGGCAACGGCGGTGGCATGGGCGCCATGAGTGGCGGCGGCAGAGACAAAGATATGGCTGCTGCTGAAGATTAAGTGCTGAGGCTATCTGCCGAAGTTAGAACCAGAGTGGAAAACACGATCGTTCTTTCGTAGAGATAGCCAGCCGGAATTTGTCCAATAATTCAACGATGTTTAGGCGAGTCGATCGCGCGCAGCGATAAGTGATTTTCTCACTTGTTCAAACCCGGTACCCCCGTAACTATTGCGAGCCGCCACCACTTGCTGAGGTGCGATCGCGCTGTAAATGTCTGTCTCAAAGGCTGGGTGCAAGTCTTTCCACTCCTCAAGTGTCAAATCTTTGAGGAGTTTGCCCCTCGAAAGGCAAGTTTTGACAACTTTGCCGACAAGATTGTAAGCTTCCCGGAAGGGAACGCCTTTGGTGGCCAAGTAGTCTGCTACGTCTGTAGCGTTAGAAAAGTCTTCCGTAACTGCCGCGGCGAGGCGATCGCCATTAAACTCGATTCCTTCGCGCAACAAAATTGTCATTGCTTCCAAGCAACCCTGTACCGTTCTGACGGTATCAAACAAAGCCTCTTTATCTTCTTGCAAATCTTTGTTGTAGGCCAAAGGAAGTCCCTTCACTACTACCAACAAGGCTTGCAAGTTACCGAACACCCGCCCCGCTTTGCCCCGCACCAACTCCGGCACGTCGGGATTTTTTTTCTGGGGCATGATGCTAGATCCCGTAGCGCAGCTATCTTTGAGCGTAATAAATCCAAATTCGTGAGAAGACCACAAAATCATTTCTTCTGACAAGCGGCTCAGGTGTACCATAATCAAGCTCGCGGCGGCGAGAAATTCGATCGCAAAATCTCGATCGCTAACTCCATCTAAGCTATTAGCATAAACATTGTCAAATTGCAAGAGTTCTGCCGTATAATGTCGGTCGATCGGGAAAGTCGTCCCCGCCAGCGCGCCACAACCCAAGGGCGAAACATTCACCCGCTTGCAGATATCGCCGAGACGTTCCCAATCGCGATCGGTCATTTCAAAATAAGCTAACAGGTAATGAGCCAAACTGATCGGCTGAGCGCGCTGCAAGTGCGTGTAACCGGGGATTAAAGTTTCCACGTTACGATCGGCAAGATCGAGCAAAACCCCTTGAAATTCCCGCAATTGCTCGCGAATTTCTGCTATGCGATCGCGCAAATACAAGCGAGTATCAGTGCCGGCTTGATCGTTGCGCGATCGGGCCGTGTGCAACTTTTTCCCAGCATCACCCACAATCTCCGTCAGCCGCTTCTCTACTGCGAAGTGAACGTCTTCTGCATCAACTCCCGGAACAAAAAGTCCTTGGCGGTATTCGCGGCGGATCTGTTCCAAACCATTGACTAACTGTTCGCCTTCTGCTGCGGAAATAATCCCCGTTTTGGCCAGCATTTTAGCGTGAGCGACAGAACCCGTCAAGTCATACTCAATCAATTCAATATCGAAGCCAATACTAGCATTGAATCGGGCGATCGCCGGGTGCAGCGCCGATTCAAATCTTTGACTCCAAGTTTTTTGTTGTGTTGTCATTGCTCAAGCTAAAACTAGATTATATCTCTGTTGCAGAAGTCTATAAAAACCGATTTGTAGCAAAGACTTTAGTCCTTCCTCCGGTTTGTAGCAAAGACTTTATTCCTCCATCCCAAATTTGGCAAGAAAAAACTCAAGTCCTGACTACAAACTTTTTATACATCTTTTGACTAGAAAAAACTGAAGTCTGGACTACAAAATTGTGAAACTTTTGCTGCCTCAGAAAGAAGTGAAGTTTTGGTTAGCGACAAACCTTTTGAATCTTAAATTTCTTTCCGATAGCTTCTGCGACAATAACTCTAACGAAAAATTCCTTTAAAGAACCAGCCAACAAAAATACCTATAAAAAAAGCTCCTATTTGACCAGTCGAAACAAAATTGTTCCAAGCTTTCTGGAAATTAGTAAAAATGTCGTAACTTTGACCCAAAAGCACCGTACTCAAATGAGATTTCAAAACTACCACGTGAGCGACATCGTTCCAAGTAATCGAACTGGTTAATCCAGCAGTAATTTCCGGCATTAAATTAACTATCATGGTGATTTTCTCCTGCTAAAGGTGTTACCCTAAGTACAACCAGTGTCATGTCATCTTCGTTACGATTGCCGATGCCGATAAACTGGTGTACGCGATCGAACAAATAATCCAAAATTTCTTCAGACTGCTGATAATTTTGACAGGCCCACTGAAAAGCCGAGGTCAAGTTATCCTCATCAAACCGATCGCCCCTTTGATTAGAAGCATCGGTAAATCCGTCTGTGTAATAAATAATAGTATCTCCTGGCTGCAATTGCACTTGGGCTTCTTGGTAATGCGAATCAGCATCCAGGCCAATTAACATTCCCTCCAAAGTATCGAGCTGAACAATCGAATTAGTTGCAGCTTGCCACAGCAAAGGCGGGTGGTGAGCTGCATTGCTGTAA
Organism: Microcoleus sp. LAD1_D3; assembly: GCF_036702135.1. Classification (NCBI taxonomy): domain Bacteria; kingdom Bacillati; phylum Cyanobacteriota; class Cyanophyceae; order Oscillatoriales; family Microcoleaceae; genus Microcoleus; species Microcoleus sp. LAD1_D3. Next base: position 74,685 of record NZ_JAUBSB010000012.1, read on the forward strand.
GACAAAACGCGAGTTTTCGGGTCATACTCCGAATAAAACAGAGTCACAAAACGGTGGGAATTTTCCAAATCCGCGTGCATAACCCTGTTTAAATGTTGCAAAATTCTCGACGGCGAGTGGCGGTTCAACACCTCCGCCCGCAGCATACCCCGTGTCATCGTCATCAACAGGCCAGCCGGTACTCCCTTGCCCATCACGTCGCCGATCACAATGCTCCAGCGGCCCTTGTCGATTTTGGACTTGAGATTTTTCATTAGGGAGGGGGGGTTTTCCCCCTCATTCTCCTTGCCAATCGGGTCATAGTCAGCGGGAATAAAATCATAATAATCTCCGCCGACTCTGCTAGCAGTTTGGCAGCGGGCGGCCACGTCAAGGCCGGGAATTTTCGGACAACTACGGGGTTGCAGCCGCAATTGAATTTCCGCCCCGATTTCTAACTCTCTGTCTAAACGGTCTTTTTCTGCCAACTTAACAGTAAGTTCGTCTTTGCAAATAGCCACGGCGGTTTGATCCGCCACCAACCGAACTAATTTCTGTCTGCTGGGAGTCCAGAGATATTGCGGATCACTGCTAAAAACATAAAGCCGCCCGCGTTCCAAATTGTTGACTAAAATTGGCGCCCCAAACAAATGAACATCCGGGCCCAAATAACGACCGACTTGCAAGTCTAGACTAGAAGTTTGCCCAGAGGTTTCCGAAAACGATCCAGCAGTAGCGCCCGCACCTGCTGTAGCTTGCCTGGTGGCTATTTCCAGCGCTTTTCGCATATCTTGGCACTGCCGTCCTTCCTGACAATGCAACTGCTGGAACCTGACTTGACCGTTGGGTTTGAACAGCACTAAAGCTCCCCCGTCGGCGTCCGTAACGCGAGTCGCCACCAAAGGAACCAACTCCAAAAATTGGTTGAGATTGTTAAAACTTCGCAGGGCAAATCCCAGCGAACCCAACATATCTTGAACGTTGTGCTGATATCGGTGCAAACGCGCCACCAGTTCTTTGAGGGCAAATACTGGCGTCGCGTCGGTGGAATTGCGACCCGAAGGGCGGTCAGCAGGTTGAGGTGAGGGGCGAGGCAAAGGCACAGCAGTCATTTTAAATTTGTGATTTTCGATCTTAGACGGAGTTAATGATTGAGGACTTACGGGCCACTTGAACAGAAACCCGTTTTTTTTTCGAGCAAGTAGTTTGGTTTGATCGAGTAAGTTGGGCACTAGGACATTAGTATCAACTTAAGTCTAAAATTCTTCAGAAATCTCGTTTATAGCTGAGTCTAGATACCCCCCAAATCCACGCCGCTTGCTTTACTTGGGGGGGCCCAAGAGCGCAGCGGCTTCCCTTAAGAACGGGGACTTTAACCATTTGCTGTCGCCCTTCTTAAGGGGAGGGCCAGAGGCAGCGGGAAGACTGTGCAATTAGACAGCAGACTGATACTAAATTTGAGCTTAATTTGATACGCTACGGCCGCTTTGAACCCAACCCAGCAAGAACAGGGGGAAGGTATTGTTTCTAGGTATTTAGTTTTCACTCGCCGCCCGTGGTGGCGCAAGTCCTGCGATGGTAGTTTGAGGTTAAGGATTTGAGATTTTGAACCTCTGTATCCGCCTCCAAAAATCGGGACGACCACAGATACCTGATCAATCTAAAATCTAAAATCTAAAATCTAAAATCGAGTAGGGCTTCCACAAATTCGTAACTAGAAAACGGGCGCAAGTCTTCGATGCTTTCCCCGACTCCAATAAAGCGGATTGGCAGACCCAGTTGCTGCACTACTGCTAGGGCAACACCACCTTTAGCAGAACCGTCGAGTTTTGTCAATACTACTCCACTTAATTTTGCCGATTCTGCGAACACTTCTGCCTGTCGCAAACCATTTTGACCCAGTGTGGCATCCAAGACCAGTAGAGATTCTACGGTAGCGCCTGGGGCTTTCTTGTCTACAATGCGACGGATTTTACTTAATTCGTCCATCAGATTTTTTTTGTTTTGCAGGCGGCCTGCGGTGTCTACGATCAGCAGTTCTGTGCCGCGGGCGCTGGCGGCGGCGATCGCATCAAACACGACAGCAGCCGGATCGGTATTTTTCCCTGGGTTGGCAATAATTTCGACCCCACTGCGGGAACCCCAAACTTTCACCTGTTCAACGGCGGCGGCGCGGAAAGTGTCGGCAGCAGCAATCAGGGTTTTGTAACCGGATTTTTGGGCAATATGGGCAAGTTTGCCGATCGTCGTAGTTTTGCCCGCACCGTTGACTCCTACGATTAACCAGATGTTAAAAGTCTCTTTTTCCGGGGCAAATGTCAGGCTGTAGGCGGGATTGCCGGCGGCGGTTTCGGCACAGGGAGCGTCTAGAATGTCGCGCAGGATGGTTTTCAGGTAGGCTAGAGCCTGTTCTGGTGGCAGCACTTCTTGTGTGAGTCTTTCTTGGAGGCGACTGATAATGATGTCGGTGGCTGCGACTCCGACATCGGCTTGCAGGAGCAAAGTCTCAATTTCGGCTACCGCGTCTTGATTGAGCGGCCCTTGACCAACGATCGCCTTTAGTCGATTAATTAAGCTGCGACGAGTTCTTTCTAAGCCTTTCCGCAGTTTTTGCAGCCAAGTGATTTCTTCAACGGATACTTGGTCTGGCCGGCGGCCTTGACTGGCTAAGATTTCTGAGGACCACAGGAAGCCTTCGTCAAAGGCGAAACCGGGAATTTCTTCGATAATCGCCGCTCTCTCGGCGGCGGCTGCAATTACTTCTGGTTCTTCAATTGCGGTTTCTTTGAGGCGTTCGATGCGATCCATGCGATCGGCCTGAGCTCTGGCCCAAAACGGCAGGGCTTCCGCTGCTTCGCCGTCGGATGCCAGTGATTCGGTTTCTACAACCTCAGTTGCAGGTTCGGCAATTTCTATATTTTCTGCTGTAACTTCTAATTGTTGAGCTATAGGTGCAGTGTCGATCGCCCCGGCTGTGGGTTGCAGAGTTTCTGGAATTTCTGCTGGGTTGGCTGCATCGAGTTCTGAAACCTCGGTTGCTTCAACTGTTGCTGGTGCTGCAACTTCTGGAACTTCTGCAACAGTTGGTGCTGTCGGTGCTGGTTCAAGTTCGATCGGCTCGGTAGCTTCAATAGTCGCCGGTTCTGCAACTGTCGCGATTTCTGCTTCGGCTGCTGGAACATCGGGCGCTGCTGTCTGGGAAACTTCTGTTTCGGGTTTTTGCTGTTTTTGAATATTTTTGTAAGCAGCTTTTGCCCAATTGAGATAATCTTCCGCTACAGCAGGAGAACCTTGCTCTGTTGCATCTGTTTGAGGCTCAACCGGTGCGGATTTTGCCGACTCATCTTGCGGCTGTTCGGGGGTTGCCTCTGTTTCAGAAGATTTGCTTTCGCTGTACTGGCGACGAAACCAATTAAATACCATAGGAAATTGGGAATATAGTTATTAGTCCTTAGTTTAGAGCGGATTGCGAATTGCGGATTGCGGATTGCTAATGACTCTGGGTACGGTTCGCGCCCCGGCCTGCACCCTCCGGGTAAGGTGTCCACCAAGCACCCGGAGGACTGATGACTAAGGACTAGGGACTAACAACTTCTGCATTGATTTTATCGACTACTCGGCGGAGGACTCCGTTGATGAAGCGATGTCCTTCGTCGCCGCTGTAGCGTTTTGCCAGTTGGACGGCTTCGTTGACGCTGACTTGTTCGGGTAAGCCGAGATATAGCATTTCGGCGATCGCGATTCTCATGATATCTCGATCGATCCGGGCCAACCGTTCTATTTGCCAGTCTACGAGGGCTTCTGAGAGCAATTCGTCAATTTGAGGGCGGTTGGCGCTGACTTTGGTTAGGATTTGCAAAGCATAGGTGCGGACATCTTGCTGGTTGGCTAGCTGGATCAGTTCTGGAAACTCCATTGCTGAACCGAGACGGTTGATTGCGGTTTGGGTGAGTTCGACTGCTTCCCGCACCATTGCTCTAGCACTTTGTATATCGGCGGCGCGGATTTCGCTGGCAAGCAGTTTGTCGCTACTCCGCTGCACTTCAGATGCTGCTGCTTCTAGGGATTCTTGAACTTCTGCTGTCAGGGTACGGATGGCGGCGAGGAGAACATCTTGCAGTTTCTTGGCTTCTAAGAGTTCTGGATTCGCCGGCAGTTGGCTGATGCCGAGGAGTGCGAGTTCGCGTGCTGTTTCGCGGGCTTTTTTCATAGTTTTTAGATAGGAATTGAGAATTTAGGAAGTTTTTCGATCGCGCGCGGACTTGAACTTTAGCAGAAAACTCGACTAAAAGCGGTACAAGACCAGCCGTCTGACTTGCCAGTGGCGGGTAGTTTATAGATACTTCGCTGTCAAACCCAAGATTTATGCTCGAAACCGGGTTTCTGAGTATAGCCTTTCTCGGTTTGGGCTGGTTTTGTCGAAATATTATCTGCTATGGGCAAAGTTTACACGGTCTTACGGGCCACTAAAGATGTCTTGGTTCAATCTTCTTCGACGGGGACAGCCTGGTATCTTGATTCGGATACTAAGGGTTCGAGTGTTTTACCCTTGGTGTTTTCCGGGGTTAGTGCAACTGAGTTGTTGGGGTTGACGATGCCGCCGGAGATGATGACTTTAAAGGCATCTTCGATCGACATTGACAAATTGACTAAATCTGCTTCCGGCACTATAGCGTACCATCCGGTGGTGGGGTTGGGAGTGGTGGGGATGAAAATGCCGATGGGGGTTTCGCCGGACAGGTGAGGCGGAATATCGTTACTCTCGATCGTACCGGTCACAAATGCTAAAGTCCAGATTCCCCGCCGGGGATATTCCACTAACACCACGCGGCGAAATTTATCGTTTGAGTTGAGGATGGTTCCCAGCAGTTGTTTGAGGGTTTTGTAAACCGAACCGGCTAGGGGAATTGCCTGCAACAGCCGTTCGCCAAAGTCTAGTAGCCACTTGCCAAAAATGTTGCGGGCCATTAAACCGATGACTAAAATGCTCAGCAGGGGTACAGCCAACCCTACTAACAGATTTAGCAGATTCACCAAAATCGGGTGGAGTCCGTCAAAAGGGTTGATCTGCTTGGGAATTTTGGTGAGAAAATTGATGACCCAACTGGCGACGGTAATTGTCAGCCAGATGGTGGTAGCTAAGGGTATCACTACCAGTAGACCTGCGATCAGGTCGTTTTTTAAGTCTTGTTTGATGCGTTGGAGCACGGCGGGTCAAATCTCCTCGTAACTGGTTGCCAATAACCTGAATAAACCTGAGACTAAAGCAACTGCACGGGCTTTACTGGAAGTCACCATAGACCATCGTCTTCAATTCTGCTAAACCCTACCCTTTCTGACGGGGAAGAGTTAAGGCTCGCCGGTGCTGTACCTCTATTTTAAAGAATTATTGCAAGTTGGCGCTTGATTTTAATATATGCGGGCTGTGCAGCAGCTCACCGTATTGTATATTTTAAGACACTTTGGCGCGGGATAAATCAATAAGCCGATCGCTCAGAGGCTGCCTGGGAGTCCAGGTGTAGCGAGTCCAGGGGAAATTTTCTGTGATTGGTGTAGGAATTTAATTGGTCGATCGAGCTTTCTCAGATTTTATGCTCGGTGGCACTTCGTTTTACCGAATTCACAGGAATCTCTGCAGGTTGAGTGCAGTGCCTATCCAAAAATAAATCTTTGGATAGATGCAGTATGACTTTTGTTAGTATATATATTTTTTTTGATGGTCTACAGCGCTCAACAAGGCAACAGTTGCCTACCATGCAAGTGTGGCATGTTAGGCAACTCCGGCAAAAAGTAAAGCAGACAGACCAGCAACTTTGACTTATTTTGACAGGATTAATCGATATTCAGGAAATAAGGGCAGAATTCACGCGAATTCGAGTTTGAGAGGAGCGGCAAAGCAATATAGAATTAACTCGGACATCACTACAAAAAAATAATCTGCCAAACGAGGTAGCAGTATTTAGTAGAAGCGAGATAAATTACTATATAGCTAGGTGTTTCTAGTCAGAAGCGCGAAACTATTTGTTCGACAGGGTATAGCTAAACTGCTGAACAGAAGCAAGATTCCAGCCGTGCTTATTCCTTGGAAGCAGACGAAAGTGAAGGAAAAACAAGCGTACTAACCAATCAATTCAGAGCGGTAATTTACCTCGTGGCAAGCAGCAATAGACTTGATTAGAAGTTAGGATTGAGATGTGAATGCTCCACTCAGGAAAACACTTAATTTTTACATTTTTTTAGGCGATTCAAACGCAAGACTTTTTTGGGATTCACTTAACCAGCCGCAGCCCGATCGAATTTGGTGTCCGATAATTAATATTTAAGTAAAAGGAATTTTTGTGAAAACGCTCAGTATCCTCTTAGTAGAAGACAGTCCCCTAGATGCCGAACTGATTGAGGCATATCTAATGGATGGCGGACTCCAATTTTCTCTGGTGTGTGTGGAAAATCGAGAAGACTTTGCCACGGCGCTGGAAAAACAACGTTTTGACATTATTTTGGCAGATTATATGCTGCCTTGTTTTAACGGGATAGCTGCACTGGAAATCGCCCACACTACTTGTCCGGGAGTGCCGTTTATTTTTGTTTCGGCTACTTTGGGCGAGGAAGTGGCGATCGAAACTTTGAAAAGTGGCGCTACTGATTATGTTCTCAAACGCCGTTTGATGCGCCTGGTGCCGTCGATTCAGCGGGCCCTGCGGGAAGTTCAAGAACGGAACGATCGCAAGCTTGCCGAAGCACAGCAGCAGGAAAGTGAAGCTCGATTTCGGATTATGGCAGATACCGCGCCGGTGATGATTTGGATGTCGGACACTGACCAACTTGGCGATTACTTTAACAAAGTTTGGCTGGAGTTTACCGGTAGAACTTTGGCGCAAGAAATGGGCACGGGTTGGATGGAAAACTTGCACCCAGATGACTTGCCAGAATGTCTGGATATTTACCAAAAAGCCTTCGATGCTGGCAGCGAGTACCGGATTGAATGCCGTCTGAGACGCTATGACGGGGAATACCGCTGGGTTTTGGGTACGGGCGTACCCCGGTACAGGCCCGATAGCACTTTTGCAGGTTACATCGGTTCTTACATCGATATTAGCGATCGAAAACTGGCAGAACAAGAACGCGCTGCCGCTTTGTCCCGCGAACAAGCAGCGAGGTTGCAAGCAGAAGAAACAGCTAAAGCGCTGCAATCGGCAAACGATCGAATTACTAACATTCTCGAAAGCATTACTGATGCTTTTATCGCGGTAGATTTAAATTGGAACTATACCTATGTCAACTACCAAGCTATTGAGCTGTTAGGCCGAGCAAAAGCAGAACTGATTGGAAAAAAAATTTGGGATATATTTCCCTGGGCGGTCGATTTACCGTTTTACGAAATGGCGGCCAAAGCATTAGCAGAAAAGGTAACGATCGAGTATGAAGAATTCGTACCGTTATGGAATAAGTGGTTGAAGATCCGTTTTTATCCTTCCGATTCGGGTTTGTCGGCTTACATCCAAGACGTTAGCGATCGCAAGCAAGCAGAAGCTGCACTCAAAGCTAGCGAAGAAAAGCTGAAAATGTTAGCCGAAGCTAACTTGATAGGAATTATCTTCGGGGATGTTAACGGCGGCATCATGGAGGCTAACGACGAATTTTTGCGGATGGTTGGCTACAGACGGGAACAGTTGCAGCGCGGGGAATTAAACTGCATTGACATTACGCCGCCGGAGTACCGGTCTCTCGACGAAAAGGGGATTGCAGAGGCACAAGCAACGGGAGTTTGCACTCCCTACGAAAAGGAATACCGGAGGCAAGACGGCAGCCGGATTCCGGTGCTGATCGGATATGTTTTGCTGGGGGAAAAGCGTCAAGAATTTGTGGCTTTTATTCTCGATTTGACGGTTGGCAAGGAGTTGGAAAGAGAACTACACGATCGAGCCCAGGAATTGGCGCGGGCGAACCGGATTAAAGACGAGTTTCTGGGAACTTTGTCCCACGAATTGCGGACGCCGCTGAATGCGATGCTGGGATGGGCGCAACTGCTGCGAAACCGCAAGTTTGACGAAAAAACGACTGTTCGGGCTCTGGAAACGATCGACCGCAATACACGATCACTAGCAACTCTGATCGAGGATTTGTTGGACGTGTCGCAGATTATTACCGGGAAACTGTCGCTGAATTTGCGGTGGGTGGATGTGATTTCGACTGTTGAGGCTGCGATAAAGACTCTCGCACCCGCGATTGGGGCAAAAAATATTGAAGTGGTGACGGATTTCGACCCAACTGTGGGGCGGATTTTTGCCGATTCTGGTCGCTTGCAGCAGGTAGCCTGGAATTTGCTGTCGAATGCGATTAAGTTTACTCCCGATGGCGGACAGGTAAAGGTGGAGGTGCGAAAGATGGAGAGGACTTTGGTTCATGAGGAATCCGCTTGCTGTAAAAATTTGTCGCCCGCTAGTGTGGAAATTGAGGTTAGCGACACGGGACAAGGGATTTCAGAAGAGTTTTTGCCGCACGTTTTCGAGCGGTTCAGCCAAGCTGACAGCTCTATAAGGCGATCGTACAACGGATTGGGTTTGGGTCTGGCCCTAGTGCGGCATTTTGTGGAAATGCACGGGGGGACTGTGCGAGCGGAATCGGCCGGGAAGGGAAAAGGAGCGAGGTTTTTAGTGAGATTGCCAATTCAACAGCATCATTGCGACGGCGGATTTTCTGTTGCCGCACTCGGGGAGTTTGCGATTCCTCAAAGCAAGGCGCGAGTCCCTGTAAAGGAGTCTTTTGTCAGCAGCAATCTTTCTGGAGTGCGGGTATTGGTGGTAGATATCGACGCGGATTCCCTCGATTTTGCCTGTACCGTGCTCGAAGATTGCGGGGCCGAGGTGGAGACTGCTAGCTCTGGAATGGGTGCCTTGGAGGCGATTGAAAGGCTGAATCCAGATGTGTTGGCGATCGATATTGAGATGCAGGCCCCTGATGGAGAGGCTTTGCTGCGGCAAGTGCGATCGCGGATGGTGGACAGGGAAATTCCGGCGTTGGCGTTCACGGCGGTTGGTAGGGTAGATGAACGGGTACGGGCGCTGCAACAAGGTTTTCAAATTTACGTGCCCAAGCCGATCGAGCCTGCTGAGTTGGTAGCGGTGGTGGCAAGTTTGGTGGCGCGATCGAACGATTTTAGATTTTAGATTTTAGATTTAATGCGTTTGCAAACTTGGAGGACAGATGTCCTAACTACAAACTAATTTTCTTGCATTCGAGCGATCGTAGCATCCGGTAACAGTTTCCCAAAAGAATGCAACTGTTGATAAGTTCCAAACCCCGATAATCCTCAGTAGTCCCACTTCTTCGATTCTTTAATCTAAAATCTTTAATCTAAAATCTAAAATTGTATGAGGTGCAGGGACGATCGCCCTTAACAGTATATCCTCAAATATCAAGTTCAGAAAATCTGTTGTTCATTAGGTCTGAGTTTTAATCACAATTAAACCTAATTTGTCAAGCCCCAAAAGTTATAAATTTAATTTAAGTCAAAGTTTGTAGCTTTCGATCACAGGTGCAGGGAAGATCGCCCTTAACAGTATATCCTCAAATATCAAGTTCAGCAAATCGGTGCTTCACTTGAAAAATACCGTGCCGCGGTCAATGCTTATAGCACTCCTCTATTTCCCGCCCAGCAAGGATTTTGTGTCGCTCTTTGATTTTTCCAGGCGGCCAGGTTCCAACTATCAACGACTAGATACCAATTGCACCCGGCCGGCATCCATTTCATCCATTAATAACTCTAAAGCCTCATAATCAATATCCGATATGTACCCCAAACGGGTGAGCTCGTAGTTGATTTCGTTTTCAATGTCAGGCGTTAACTGCTTAATGTAGAGGGCTTTTTCTACAAGATGACGAATAGCATAGGTTGCTTGCATAGTAGCTCGGAGAACTCCGTACAATTTAATTATTATCTGAACAGTCGATCGCGCGCGTGATCTAAATCAGAACTAACAAGTGATTTCAATTACATTATTCAGTTTTATCTAACAGCCAGGGGATAGTCGATCTCAATTTTTAGAATTCTCAAGACTCAACCTGCTGGCATAAATAAAAAATAGTATAGTACCTTACGTTTCCTACCCAAATCTTACGCAAAATTTCATAAAAAAGAGTCAATAAATAAAGATTCAGTAAAACTACTGAAAAAACTGGTCGATTTCCCTCAAAGCAAGTTAGCCTCAGAGTTATCAAGTAGGTTTAGGCTTACACCTGTCCAGCACAGTAGTTGAAAATACGTAGCAACCATAGGTTTGACATATGCAGACACTTCTTGCCCATAAACCAATTACGGTGATTCGACCCCTAGACCATCTGAATGCAGCCACCTCCGGAGAATTCGGACGGCAACTAATTACAGCAATTGCAGCCCCCGGAGTGGTAGCGGTACTCGTAGATTTGGGCGCAGTAAAACTTATTGACAGTGCCGGTTTGATGGCATTGGTTTCGGGCCTTAAGCAGGCGAAAAAAATGGGGCGCAGGTTTAGTATTTGCTCGCTATCCCCCGGAATTGCGATGATTCTGGAACTCAGCCAACTCGATCGAGTGTTTGAGATATTTGAAAATGTCGATAGCTTTGAAGCCGAAAACTCCTGCGTAAACCAGCACTGGTAGAGGTGCCTCCTCGGCGAAAACAAGCAACAAAACCCAGTAAATTCGGTTAAATGCCCGAAAAGACAGAGGACTGTCGTTGGCGTGTTGGCAGATTTTAAGGTAGGCTGCTTAAGAGTCGCAAATATGAGAGCGAGTCGAGCCGTGGCAGTAAAAGTCGAAGAATTACTTACAGCAGACATTAATCAGCCTGCTCGTTATCTGGGAAACGAATTGGGGGCTGCACACAAGCCTTGGGACGCGGCTTCTGTGCGCTGGGTGCTCACTTACCCAGAAGTGTATGAAGTTGGTGCTTCCAATCTGGGACACATCATTCTTTACAACATTTTGAACGCAGGGCCGAGACAGTTGTGCGATCGAGCTTATTTGCCCGCCCCCGACTTAGCAGCAAAACTGCGATCGACCAAAACTCCCCTGTTTGCAGTAGAATCAAGGCGATCGCTCACAGAATTTGATATTCTGGGCTTCAGCCTCAGCTACGAACTCGGAGCCACAAACATTCTGGAAATGCTGGATTTAGCCGGCATTCCCCTAACTTGGCAAGAAAGAGCGACCAATCGCCAAAACGGTCAAATGCCACTGATTTTTGCTGGCGGGCAAACAGCAACTTCCAATCCCGAACCCTACGCTGACTTTTTTGACTTCATCGCTTTGGGAGATGGAGAAGAATTGCTGCCAGAAATTGGCTTGATTTTGGCAGAAGGCAAAACAAATAATTTGAGCCGAGAAGCATTGCTGCTGGATTTAGCGCAAATTCCCGGTGTCTACGTCCCGCAATTCTACGATATGGCGGCCGACGGTTCTGTTCATCCCAACCGCCCGCAAGTTCCAGAACGAATTCTGCGCCGCGTGGCAACTCCGATACCAGCTTATTCGATCGGCCTGGTTCCCTACGTCCAGACAGTACACGACAGACTGACAGTAGAAATCCGCCGGGGATGCACCCGCGGCTGTCGCTTCTGTCAGCCGGGAATGCTGACTCGCCCCGCGCGCGATGTCGAACCACAGCAAGTCGTAGAGGCGATGGAACAGGGAATGCAAGCCACCGGGCACAGCGAGTTTTCCCTGCTTTCCCTCAGTTGTTCCGATTATCTGGCACTCCCCGCAGTCGGGATGGAAATCAAAAATCGCCTGAAAGATAAAAATATTTCTCTGTCTCTACCCAGTCAGCGGGTTGACAGATTTGACGATAATATTGCCGACATTCTCGGCGGTACGCGACAAGGTGGTTTGACTTTTGCGCCGGAAGCTGGTACTCAGCGGATGCGGGACATCGTTAACAAAGGTTTGACAAACGAAGAATTGCTTCGGGGTGTCAAAACTGCAGTTGATCGGGGCTGGGATAAAATCAAGCTGTATTTTATGATCGGTTTGCCTGGGGAAACAGATTTTGATGTTCTGGGCATCGCCGAAACAGTCCGCTGGCTGCACCGGGAATGCAGGATCAATGGCAGGCGGGGACTGAATTTTAACTTGACAATTTCTAATTTTACGCCTAAGCCTCACACTCCTTTTCAGTGGCACTCGGTTTCTACTGCTGAGTTTTCCCGCAAGCAAAAACTCCTGAAGGAAGAGTTTCGGGGAATGCGGGGCGTCAAAGTCAATTACACTGATGTGCGGATTTCGGCAATGGAGGATTTTGTCGGACGGGGCGATCGACGTTTGGCTGCTGTAGTCCGCCGCGCTTGGGAACTTGGCGCGGGTATGGATGCGTGGTGGGAAAGCTTGGATCAGGCTTACAAAGCTTGGACTCAGGCGATCGATGAATCGGGCCTTACCTGGAAATACCGCCAAGTCGAAAGCGGCGAGTGGAATCTTTTTGACAAGGAAGAAGGAAGAAGGAAGAAGGAAGAAGGAAGTTCGGCAACGGATTCTGTAACGGATGTAACGGATGTAACGGATGTCAGTCCGATGTCCGTCGGAAGAAGGGAGAAGGAAGAAGGAAGAAGGAAGAAGGAAGAAGGAAGAGAAATCAAGGAAGATTTTCCCAATTCTCCGGATCTCCCCCTCTCCCCCTCCCCCTCTCTCCCCCTCTCTCTCGATCAGGCCCTGCCTTGGGATCACTTAGATACGGGAATCGACAAAAACTGGCTGAAAATTGACTTGCAAAAGGCTTTAGAAGCAGCGACGGTTCCCGACTGTTCCTTTGAAGGATGTTCGCGCTGCGGGGTGTGTGGCACCGATTTCGGACACAATGTGGTTGTGGATGCGCTGCCAATTCCAGAGTTTGCTGGGGAGTTCGTGCCGAATACGGAGCGGAAACAGCGTTTGCGGGTTTGGTTCGGGAAGGTGGGCGATATGGCTTTGGTTGGTCATTTGGATTTGATCCGATTGTTCGATCGAGTAGTCCGCCGCGCCGATTTGCCGATTTCGTTTACCGGAGGATTTCACCCGAACCCTCGGATTTCTCTGGCAAATGCTCTGCCTCTGGGTGTTACCAGCACTGGGGAAATTGCTGACTTTGAGCTCACTGAGTCGATCGATATTGAGAGTTTTCGGGAAAAGTTGGTGGCTAAGCTGCCGGAAAATATTCCGATTTACAAGGTTGAGTCGATCGATCTCAAGGCTCCTTCTGCCAGTCAGTTGTTAGAAGCAGCGGAGTACGTGGTTACTGTAGCTGTAGGGGGTTCGTTGACAGAAAATGGCGAATTAGACCATGAAAATTCTGCTCCTGTCTCCCTGGCTCCTGATGCCAACTGGGAAGCTTGGGTCAAGACGATCGTCGAAACCGAGGCTTTTTGGCGGGTGCATACTACTAAGTCGGGAAAGACTCAGGATGTCAATTTGCGCGATCGACTGCACAAACTAGAACTTGTAGAGCAGAAACCCGACAGCAGCACCTCTGCTAGGAGTGCTACATCCGAAGGTAGAGCCGTCTTGCGCTTTACGGGCAGTTGTCGCAGCGACGGTAACTTGCTCAAGCCAGAACATATTGTGTTCATGCTCGAACAAGTCAGCCAGCAGGAAATTCAGCTTCTGCAGGTTGAGCGTAGTCAGCTAGTCCTGGGTTATGGTTAAGATAGGGAAGCTAAGAGTGGAATATTTCACCTTCGGCTCTCGATCGGGATGTGTCGTTTCACGCTATAATCGCTTGTTATGGAAGCCGCGGTGGCTCGAGCGCTTTAGTCGCTCGCCGCCCTCGTCAACCAGCAACGCGGGCTGGGTGCAAATTGCTTCTGTTCAAGACTTCAAGCCTTTTTGTTGTACATTCACGGGCTAAATCTAGCGCCAAACCTGCAGGAGCGGGGTCTGAACCAAATTTAGCGATTAATTTCGATCGATCGACTGGTTGTCGGTGGTCGGCTTATTCAAAAATCTCACGGTTCAAACCGCAGAGCGGGTATTCAACAATAGATGTTTTTGGCGGGTCAAAAAATGGAGATAAGCCCCCGACTTAAGTCGTGAAGAACCAAAAATTTTAGATTTTAGATTAAAGTTCCAGCTCCCAGATTCATCTATGGAGTAAATCTAAAATCTAAAACCTAAAATCTAAAATCGACTGACCCGTCAAAAAACGGAGATAAGCCCCCGACTTAATTCGTGGAGAACCAAAAATTTTAGATTTTAGACTTTAGTTCAATCTCCCAGATTCATCTGTGGAGTAAATCTAAAATCTAAAATTTAAAATCTAAAATTGACTGACCCGTCAAAAAACGGAGATAAGCCCCCGACTTAATTCGTGGAGAACCAAAATTTTAGATTTTAGATTAAAGTTCAATCTCTAAGATTTATCTGTGGAGTAAATCTAAAATCTAAAATCTAAAATCTAAAATCGACTGACAAGGTTTTAGGGTTGGCAGGGGCGGAGGTTGCAGTCGAATGCCAAACTGGGGTGTGTTGAGTGCGATCGCGCAAGAATTCAACAAAAGTCTAGGCGCTTTCACTCCTACCTACTTTCGCTCAAAACCAGCCCTCAACCACCACGCAAGCGGAGTTATCAGTTCGTAGTGTTAAGTTGTGTGTTAAGAAATTGGTACGGTGTCAATGAATTTATTCGCGCTCGTTCAAAGGAAGAGTTGTAAGTCTTGAATTTTGAGTATTGATTTGGCAATTCTCAACTCAAATCTCAATACGGCTAACTCGATAAAAGCCTCCTTATTTCTATCTCTCAGATTTATCTGCTGAGCATAACTCATAACTCTGTACGGGCGGGTTTAACTACTTTATCTGTAACAGTTAACAGTGAACAGCCAACAGTTAACAGTGAACGGTCAACAGTTAACTTTTCTTCCACCCTGCACCAACTCACAGCTAATAACTCTTCAAGCTACTACTAATTACAGTCTAAGTCAGAGGCACTATGAGTGCGTAAGTGTCTCTAACTTGCTGCCAGTTTTTTGAGGAAATTGAATGACAAAGCAGATAGTTATAGCAGAGCAGCATCGCATTGCTGCCGTCTTTTCAGAAGATCAAATCCAAGAACTTGTGGTAGCCACAGGCAGCCACCAAGTCAGTGACATTTACTTGGGAATTGTTGAAAATGTACTCCCTGGGATAGATGCGGCCTTCGTCAATATTGGCGATCCAGAACGTAACGGGTTTATGCACGTCACAGACCTCGGCCCGCTGCGCCTTAAACGCTCGGCAGGAGCAATTACAGAACTCCTGACCCCCCAGCAGAAAGTGGTGGTACAGGTAATGAAAGAACCGACGGGCAGCAAAGGCCCCCGGCTGACAGGCAACATTACCCTGCCGGGCCGCTATTTGGTACTGATGCCCTACGGCAGGGGAGTCAATCTCTCGCGGCGGATCAAGTCCGAAGCCGAGCGCAACCGCCTCAGAGCCCTGGCTATTTTGGTGAAACCGGCCGGGATGGGGCTGCTGGTACGCACTGAAGCTGAAGGGATGACCGAAGAAGCGATCATGGAAGATTTGGAAGTCCTCCAAAAACAGTGGGAAGCTGTTCAACTCGAAGGCGGTACTTCGCGGGCGCCGGCACTACTCAACCGGGATGACGATTTTATCCAGCGGGTGCTGCGAGATATGTTCAGCGGTGACGTGAATCGGATTGTGGTGGACTCGCAAAATGGAATTAAGCGGGTGAAGCAGCAGTTGATGAGCTGGAACGGCGGTAAACTTCCTGCGGGAGTTTTGATCGACCACCACCGAGAGCGCGCCTCGATTTTAGAATTTTTCCGGGTAAACGCTGCGATTCGAGAAGCCCTCAGACCGAGGGTGGATTTGCCTTCGGGCGGTTATGTGATTATCGAGCCGACTGAGGCGCTGACGGTGATCGATGTCAACTCTGGCTCGTTTACTCGATCGGCCACGGCTCGGGAAACGGTACTCTGGACAAATTGCGAAGCAGCAACGGAAATTGCTAGACAACTGCGGTTACGCAATATTGCCGGGGTGATTATTGTTGACTTTATCGACATGGAATCCCGCCGCGATCAGTTGCAGGTGCTGGAACATTTCAATAAAGCTCTCAAAGCTGACAAAGCTCGGCCGCAAATCGCTCAACTGTCGGAATTGGGACTGGTAGAACTCACTCGCAAGCGCCAAGGTCAAAATATTTACGAGTTGTTTGGCCACAGTTGCCCTACTTGCAGCGGGCTGGGTCATCTGGTGCAACTCCCCGGAGAAGAAGACTTCGCCGCAGCGGTGCGGGAATCGGGCGATCGCACTGTTGCTACGTCGAACCGCGTTTTGTTGAATTTGCCCGAAGGATTGGAACGCCGCAGCTTGACGCCTGTGGCGGCTGCAACTCCTGCCCCGGTGCGGGAAGAACGCCCCCCCGAACCGGCTCGGGCTGCTTGGGAACCTCCGAGCGAAAGTTTGGATTTTGAGACGGGCAGCAATGCCTCGCCTTTGGACTTGCTCAACCATCCCAGCTATCAGGATTTGGGGAACGGAACCAGACGGCGCCGCCGCCGCCGGATTGGCGAAGAGCCTTTTGCCCTCCCGGTGGAGGAGGAACCGGTACGCAGCAAGTTGCGGCTGCCGAATACTTCGAGCGCGCCTGTAGCGGATACGCGCTCTGAGTATCTGGCACCCCCCGGCATCCGGGCGGCTTCGGAGGGCTTCGGGCTGGTGAATATGGCGACTGTTGGCAGGCGCGAGGATTTCGATCGGGTGCGTCCGGCTAAGTCTGAGTTGATGAAGCCGATGGTGGAGCCTCCGGAGGTGATTTCGGTGGAAATGACGGCGGAGGAGCAGGATGTTTATGCTCTGATGGGGGTTTCTCCTTTGGTGCTTACTGATCGCAGCGTGAAAAATCCTAAGAATGCGATCGTTTCGGTGACTCTCCCCGGAGTGGCCCCGAACAAGCCGCCTTTCGAGCAGCTCGAATTTGAGTTTGAAGCGACGACGCCTGCACAGAATGTTGAGGAACGAGATTATTATCCAGAAATGTCGGTAGTTGAGCCTGTATTTTCTGAGGATGATGATGATCAGGATGATGATGAGGCCCAAATTTATGCCGAGAGTTTGATCGACGAAACTGATGATTTTGATCAGATTGAGGAACCCAACGATGTGATGGACGAATCCTATGAACTGATCGAACTCAATGAGCCGATCGAACTCAATGAGCCGATCGAATCCCATGAGCCGATCGAACTCAATGAGCCGATCGAATCCCATGAGCCGATCGAATCAAGCGAACCCGAGGAGCCTGCTATCAACCGCCGCCGGCGCCGCCGCTCATCTGCCCTTTTGGATGAATAGTTATGAAAGAAGAGGGAAGAGAGAAGAGCGAAGAAAGAAGAAGGAAGAAGGAAGAAGTAGAAATTTTTACTCTCTTCCCATCTTTCCATCTTCCCCTTTCCCCCTCTCCCTCGAACGCTCTGGTAATTGCGGGTGTGGATGAAGTTGGACGAGGCGCTTTGTTCGGGCCGGTGGTGGCTGCAGCCTGCATTTTGCCCGACGAAGTTCTCGATGAATTAGCAAGTTGCGGGGTGCGTGACAGCAAGCAGTTGAGTGCCACAGCCCGGAGTCGGTTAGCTGTGAAAATCCGGGCTGTGGCGGTTGACTGTCAAATTGGTGTGGCTTCGGTGCGGGAGATCGATCGCCTCAATATTTTGCAGGCTTCTTTGTTGGCGATGAAACGGGCAATTTTGAAGTTGAAGGTGACACCGGATTTGTGTTTGGTTGACGGGAATCAAAGAATTCCTAATTTGGCGATCAAGCAAGAGACGATGATTAAGGGTGATGCGCGATCGATTCAGATTGCTGCTGCTAGTATTGTGGCGAAAGTTTGGCGCGATGAATTAATAGTAAGTTTGGCTGTTAAGTATCCTGAATATGACTTGACAAATAACAAGGGATACGGTACGGCTAAACATAAATTGGCTTTGGAACGCTGCGGTGTATCTGTCTTTCACCGACAATCTTTTAGTCCTTGTCAAAAATAGTTAATTGTATCTCACATCTTGCACCATTCTCAACTAGCCCTTGCATTTTCTCCCAAAATGTAAAAGAAAGGGCGTAGAAACCATCAGGTAGGTCAATGTTAACCATTTTTAAACAGTAAGTGCCAGTATTATTAGTCGCTTTCTCAATCATTACCAATGGTCAGTGCGGGCAGTAATTTGAGTTGTGATAAAGGCCAGGGTTTCAGCAATACAGAACATAAGCAAAACTTCTCTATGTATGGCTCCATACCCACGGCACCTTACCGCTTTAGTCAGAGCGAGTTTTATGAGGACTTTAGTCCTCACTAGAAACCGCGACTCGTGATTCCGATGTGATCGCCCCGATCGCACTTTAGGATTGTTTGATCGGTTGTTCGATCGGCAATTCTATGATAAACTCCGCTCCGTGGCCGAGTGCAGATACGCAGCTCAGTTTGCCACCGTGTTCTTGGACAACTTTGTAGGAAATGGACAGGCCTAAACCGGTGCCTTTGTCGGCGGGTTTGGTGGTAAAAAAAGCCTCGAATAACTGCTGGGAAACTTCTTCTGGCATACCTGGCCCGTTGTCAGAAATCCTAATTACAGCATTGGAGTTTTGGACTTCTGTCCTAATTTTAATCTTGCTGCGGTTAGCTTTGACTTCGGCAACTGAACGCCCTTCGTTGTATTCCTCGATCGCGTCGATCGCATTTCCGATCAAATTCATAAATACCTGATTGACTTTCCCGGCATAACACTCAACCAAAGGCAAATTTCCATAGTCCTTAATTACCGCAATTTCGGGATAGTTGCCTCTGGCTTTCAGGCGACTTTGCAGAATCAGCAACGTTCCTTCAATCCCTTCGTGCAGGTTAACTTTGCTCATTTGAGAATCGTCTTTGCGAGAGAAATTTCTGAGAGATCGCACGATTTCCCGAATGCGATCGGCCCCTACCTGCATCGAAGACATCGCTTTCGGCAAATCTTCTAGCAGAAACTCTAATTCGATATCCTTAATTTGATTTTGAATTGCTGCCGGCGGCTGCGGGCAGTGCTGCTGGTACATATCGAGCAAATTCAGCAAATCTTCCGTGTAGTGGCCGACGTGAACGAGATTGCCGCAGACGCTGCTAACAGGATTGTTAATTTCGTGAGCAACACCGGCTACCATTTGACCGAGAGTAGACATTTTTTCAGTATGAATTAATAAGGCTTGAGTTTGCTGCAACTCGTGCAAAGTATTTTCAAGCTGAAGTTTTTGTTGGGTTAACTCTGTTTGCGATCGCCGCAAAGCTTCTTCACTGCGTTTCTGCTCAGAAATATCAGTAATTAATCCTTCCAAAGCTAGCAATTCTCCAGAGTCGGAAAACACTCCCAAACCTTGCTCCCAAACCCATTTTAATTCGCCATTTTTAGAAGTAATTCGGTAATTTAGCTGATAGGGTCGATTTTCTTGCAAGGCAACTTGCACGGCATTCCATAAATTATCGCGATCGTCCGGGTGAGTCAATTCCGATATAGAAATTTGCCGAGTGCCGATAAATTCTTCAGGAGAATAGCCGGCTAACTGATAGCAACCTTCGCTGACAAACTCCATACTGCGATCGGCATCGTTGCGAAAACGGTAGGCCATCCCCGGCAAATTGCTCATCAGCGTCGCCAAGGCCCGCTGGCTTTCCCGTAGGGCTTCTTCGGCGTGTTTGCGATCGGTAATATCCGTCATCACCGCCAGCATACAGAGTTCGCCGTCCAAATTAATCAATTCCGCTGACAGCAAACACACCACCACCGATCCCGACTTCATCCGAAACTCGCACTCTTGATTGCGAACAACACCTTGTTCGTGCAAACTTCGCCTAAAATTAACTCGGTCTTCAGGCCTTACCCAAATATTTAACCCCGGTACTGTATTCCAGGTCGTTTCTTCTAAATCGTAACCCGTCATCAACAGAAAACTATCATTAACTTCAATAAAACGACCCTCAGCAAAAGTAGTAATAATCATCGGATCCGGACTTGAGCGAAAAGCCTTAGAAAACTTTTCTTCCGACAATCTCAACTTTTTAATGGCCTCTTCCAACTGACTTGTCCGCTCTTTAACCCGGCATTCCAATACCTCGTTAGCCTGCTTCAGGGCCTCCTCAGCCTGCACCCGCTCAGTGATATCGCGCACCACGCCTTGCAGCCCCATTTTGCCGCCAATATCCATAGAAGTTAGCAGCACTTCTGCCGGAAACTCAGAACCATCTAAACGGCAGTGTCGCCAGTCAAAACGGCAATTTCCCAATCGCAGAGCCGTATTAATTCGCTCTTGAGAAAGACTCATAGAATCTTGTCCGTCCGCTTGCAACGGCGGGCTGAATTCCGAAGGATGCTTGCCGCAAAACTCCGATTCAGTGCTGCATCCAAATAATTTTAAAGTAGCCGGATTGCAATCCAAACACCCCTCTTCGTCTAGCAGCATTACCGCATCTGTCGTCGATTCGTACAAACTGCGAAACTTTTTTTCAGAGGCCTGCAAAGAAGCAATCAACTGCATTTTTTCTTCTGCCGCTTGCTTTTGCTTGGTAATGTCCTGCATTACTTGAGAAAATCCCTGCAACTTTCCCCTTTCATCGCGCAAAGGAGTAACAATAATATTCGCCCAAAATCGCGATCCGTCTTTGCGAAGCCGCCAGCCTTCATTTTCGTATCTACCTTCTGCCACCGCCTGGAGTAATTTTTCTTGGGGCTTGCCGATTTCAATATCTTCTTTCGTGAAAAAACACTCTGAATTATTTCCGACTATTTCATGAGCTCTGTATCCAAAAATGCGTTCTGCACCAGAATTCCAGCTAGCTACATACCCATCCGTATCTAACATAAATATAGCGTAATCCTTAACGCCTTCAATTATTAAGCGTAAGCGTTCTTCGCTTTCTCGAAGTCCCGATTCTGCTTGCTTACGCTGGGTGATATCTTCTACAAAACCTTCGTAGTAGAGCAATTTCCCCGCCTCATCGCAGACAGCCCGTGCATTTTCAGCGATCCAAATTATTGTTCCGTCTCGGCGATAAATCTGCGACTCAAAATCCGACACCACGCCCTGTTCTTGCAAAGCATAAACAAACTGATCGCGCCGATCGGGATTGACGTAAAGCTGATCGCTGATATCAGTCAGACAGCCCATCAATTCTTCGGCGGAATTATATCCGTAGATGCGAGCCAAAGCTGGGTTAGCGCTGATGTAGCGACCGGATTGGGTTGTTTGAAAAATACCCGACACAGCATTTTCAAACATACTATAATATTTTGCTTCCATTTGGTGCAGTGCCTCCGCGACATTCAGGCATTCTATCGCTTTATTTCCTAATTTTTGATTTCCCACTTGTGAATACCCTGCCCTTGTGTGTGAGTTGAATATTTTGGTCTGCCGCCTGTTAAATTTGAGCGGTTAGTTAGGCTGAAAGATGGGGTGTCGCAGCCGGATACGAGTGTGTTTATTCATCTGTTCTAATGGGGTGTTAGTGGTTAGTAGTTGCTGCTGAAAGTTTAGTTTATCCGGTATTTATTTGAGGCTTGACTGGCTGTTACGATCGCATTGGCATATCGATCGGCCTGCGGTGCAGGTGTTAGAGCAAAACCTGCTCCTTGAAATCTCCCTGAATATATTAGCAGTTGAATACCCTGAAATAAGTTAGTAGCAAGGATGTTGTTACAATAAAAGGCAGCGACTTCTACAACCGCAAAAGCCTATTTTTAGGATTTGGGTGAGAGTACGATCGACTATTACGCGAGGCAACAAACCCGCCTGCAAGAGCTAAAAGCTCGCTCTCCTTGCTGTCAGTCGATTTTAGATTTTAGATTTTAGATTAAAGTTGACTCCACAGATGAATCTGCGACTCTCCTAATGTCTAAAATTTTTGCTTTCCACAACTCCTGTCGGAAACTTTTATCGGTCTTTGGGTGCTCTGAGTTACTGTTAAGTATTATTGCTGATAGATAATACAGCAGACTTCTGGCAGTTGTACGATTTGGGGTTTCTATGTAAAGTTGGCACAACAATAGGGTAATTGTTGTATCAAAAAATTCATATTCTGCTGCTGCGGGCAGAAAAATTCTGTAGCGGTGCTGGCATTTGGGCAAAAATCTGGATCCGGGCGTGCAAAATTTGGTCGGCAAGTCTGGTAAAATCCCGATCGATTCTCGGTTTGGCCGCAAAGCTCGATCAAGCTAAATTTGACTAGAACGAACTAATAAATGACAGATTCTCCTCTCCTAGCAACGCCAGAGTTATCCCCTCCTTCAACCCAGACGGCGGATTCTCCTGTGTGGTCAGCCCTCCTGCAACAACTATTAGACAGACAATCTCTCTCACGCGCCCAAGCAGCCGACTTGATGCAGGGATGGCTGGCAGAAGCTATTCCCCCCGTCCTCTCAGGAGCAATTTTAGCGGCCATCCAAGCCAAAGGCATCTCTGCCCAAGAATTGGTAGGAATGGCTCAGGTATTGGATTCTCAGTCGCTTGCAGGTGAGTCGGAGAGCGTTTTCAATTCCCAATCTCCAATCTCCAATCTCAAATTAATTGATACTTGTGGCACCGGCGGCGACGGCGCTTCCACGTTTAACATTTCCACTGCTGTCGCTTTTGTGGCCGCCGCCGGCAAAGTTCGAGTCGCGAAACACGGAAATCGCTCCGCATCAAGCAAAGTGGGTTCTGCTGACGTGTTGGAAGCACTCGGAGTCAACCTCAACGCCGATGCCGCGAAGGTAAAAGCTGCGGTAGACGCAGTAGGCATCACCTTTTTATTTGCGCCTGGGTGGCATCCCGCACTTAAGGCTGTAGCGTCGCTCCGGCGCACTTTGAAGGTGCGGACTGTTTTTAACCTTTTAGGGCCCCTTGTCAATCCTATGCGCCCTACAGGGCAGGTAATTGGGGTGTTCGATCCTAGTCTGGTATCAACTATTGCTCAAGCTTTGGGCGAGTTGGGGACTGAGTTAGCTGTAGTCGTTCACGGTAGAGAAAAATTGGACGAGGCGGGTTTGGGAGATGTGACTGATTTGGCGGTTTTGTCGGATGGCAAAGTGGAACTCACTACTTTAGACCCCCAAAAGGTAGGATTGACACCAAGTGCGATCGGCTCGTTAAAAGGCGGAAATGTTGAGGAAAACGCCGAGATTTTGCGGAACGTTTTGCAAGGCAAAGGTACGCCCGCACAAATGGATGTTGTAGCTTTGAATGCCTCTTTGGCTTTTCAGGTGGGAGGTGCAATTCCTATGGGTTCCCACGCAGCAGGAGTTACTATGGCGAAGGAGATTTTATTGAGCGGTGAATCTTGGTTGAAGTTGCAGCAGTTGATCGAGTTTTTGAAATGAAGGAAGAGGGAAGTTCGGCAACGGATTTTGTAACGGATGT
Source organism: Microcoleus sp. LAD1_D3 (assembly GCF_036702135.1). Lineage (NCBI taxonomy): Bacteria > Bacillati > Cyanobacteriota > Cyanophyceae > Oscillatoriales > Microcoleaceae > Microcoleus > Microcoleus sp. LAD1_D3. The sequence goes on from NZ_JAUBSB010000012.1 coordinate 98,028, forward strand.
AACGGATGGAAGAAGGGTGAAGGAAGAAGGAATTTTTTGTTTTAACTAACCAACAAGAAAAATTATTGAATTTTCAATTTTTCTTTACTTCTTCCCTCGGACTTCTTCGTTTTTTTTAAGAGCGCGATCGAAATTCAATCACATCTTGCTTAATCGTTATGTCTTTATTACCAAAAAAATCGTGACCCAATAGTCCGATATCTAGGGACGGCGAGACTGCGACAACTACATTGTTAACTGCCAGACCACCTGCTTCCATAGAAGTCAAACGACCGAGGGGAAAAGTAGCCACTCCGTTGGGAGTTTGTGCTTGCACCGAACCCTGGAGAACAACGCCCAAGGCTTTAGCCATTGCTGGTGTAATTACTGTGCCGCTGGCTCCAGAATCTACCATCATCTCGAACTTTTGTTTGCCGTTAAATGTGACTTCTATGACCGGGATATTAGCCTCTCGGCGTTTGATTTTTGCCTGAAATACTCCCGACTTCGCGGAGGGCGAAGTAGCGGGATTCAATGCTTCGGGGAGAAAACCGCAGACTGATTGGCTGAGGTTAAGGGTTCGGCCTGACGAGCTCCGCATGAAGCATCCCTCACTTTCTTGAGCCACTGCTCGCGAGGAGTTGGCAACAGTCCCTACTAAAATTGAACTGCTCACAGAAATAACTGTTGTTACAACCAGTAACGGTTTGCACAGTTTTTGAGAGTTCTGTAGAGGCTTGTATAAGTTTGAGAGTAAAGGCAAGGGAAATTTACTAGCCATAGTTTCGTTAAACGCTGTAGCTCGATCGTAACAGCGACAACTGCCTTTTGGTATAGATTTAGACTTTGGGCCCTTCTAAGCTGCTGGCAGATAAATTTATGGCCCAGGGGGAGATGAAGAATTTGCACTTGTTGCTGCTTTTTGATTACCTGTGGCATAAGTGCCTCCGGCATGGGGCTTCCGGCATAAGTGCCTTGCTTTTCCGAACCCTGGCACAAATTAAAATAATATCTGTATATTGCCGACTAGCATCAAATCGCTGGCAGTGGTAAGAATTAAACCAAACGAAAGTAATTAAGGATGCCATGTCACTTTCAACTGCACAACCCGCTCTCCTAGTCTTGGCTGACGGTACTGCTTACCGCGGCTGGTCGTTTGGCGCTGACGCCACCGTCGTTGGCGAGGTAGTATTTAATACGGGAATGACGGGCTACCAAGAAGTATTGACCGATCCCAGCTATTGCGGTCAAATTGTAACTTTTACTTATCCAGAATTGGGCAACACCGGGGTAAATCTCGAAGACGAAGAATCCTCGCGCCCGCAAGTTCGAGGTGCGATCGCCCGCAACGTCTGCAGCCGCCCCAGCAACTGGCGCTGCTCGCAATCTCTGCAAGACTACCTAAAACAGTACGATATCCCCGGAATTTACGGGATCGACACCCGCGCCCTCACTCGCAAAATTCGCACGGTGGGAGCGATCAACGGTGGCATTTCGACCACGATTCTCGACCAGGCGGAACTTTTGGAGCAAGTACAAGATGCCCCCAGCATGGACGGGCTGAATCTGGTCCAGGAAGTCACCACTCGTGAGGTTTACGAGTGGTCTGAAGCCACGGACTCGGTTTGGGAGTTCAGTCCCACAGTCAAACCTGCTAACGGCAAAATGTGGACGGTGGTAGCGCTAGACTTTGGGATCAAGCGCAACATCCTGCGGCGTTTGGCGAGTTACGGGTGTCGGGTCATCGTTGTCCCCGCTGACACGTCGCCGGAGGAAATCCTCAAATACAACCCGGACGGCATTTTTCTGTCCAACGGCCCTGGAGATCCGGCGGCGGTAACGGAAGGGATCGCGACTGCGAAAGCTTTGTTAAAGTCGGACAAACCCGTATTCGGCATCTGCATGGGACACCAAATTTTGGGACTTTCCTTGGGTGCAGAAACTTTTAAACTTAAGTTCGGCCATCGGGGATTGAATCATCCAGCGGGTTTAACTGAGCAAATAGAAATTACTAGCCAAAATCATGGTTTTGCGATCGACCCCGATTCCCTAGCCCCCGAAGTAGAGATTACTCATCTCAATTTGAACGATCGCACCGTAGCCGGATTGAAGCATAAAACTCTGCCACTGTTCTCAGTGCAGTACCACCCAGAAGCCAGTCCGGGCCCGCACGACGCCGATTATTTATTCGATCGATTCGTGCAGTCAATGCGAGACAATCAGAAAGTAGCCAGCAGTAAGTAGTCAGCAGTCAGCAGTCAGCAGTCATTAGTCAGTAGTCCTCAGAGGCTGTTTGTGTCGATCGCTTCTGACTAAGGACTAATGACTAATGACTAATAACTAAAAAACTGTAGACAAAAGACCAAAAAACTCCTATAATGAAGCCTCGACTTTAAGCCATATCTAGCTAGGAGGGTGTCATTTCTGAGTCATTGACCCTGACCGTTAGCCTCAGAGGCACTCGCGAAGTCAGGAATAACTGTCAGTTATTTCGCCTGACGGGCCTGCTGGACGCTTTTTCTGAGGCCACTTTTCGGAAGGTAATAAGCAAATGTATTGACGAGGGCCCAAAACACGTAATTTTGGACTTGTCTCAGATAGACTTTGTGGATAGTTCAGGCTTGGGCGCACTTGTGCAACTTGTCAAAAAAGCCCAAACCTTGGAAGGGACATTGCAAATTGTCTCAAATCCCCGCGTAACTCAGACTGTTAAACTGGTTCGCTTAGAGAAATTTTTGTCTTTGCAGCCTTCGGTTGATGAGGCGGTAAAAAACGTCAAGGATGCTTGACGCCAAAGTGGATTAAATTAGCTATCCGGTTCTCAATGCTGGATAGCAAATTTTTATTTTTGTGCAGGTAAAACAATACCAATTTTCCCAGAATCTGCGACACGCGCCAGCCGCTATTTCCCCGATGCTTAGAGTTTCGGTGGAGGGGCAGTAAAATATGTGTGGCAAATACGCGGAAAAATGGTATAAAAATTAGAGCATCCCGATTTGGTAAAAAGCCTTTTTTAGGAGTGCGATCGTCGCGCCAAGCTTTGCCTATATATCTCGCTTCGTGATCTGACAGCGAACACTCCTGGGAAAGCTATAATTACTGAAGTAGCGAAAGACGCAATAAGTAAGTGACTAGAAAAACCAAGCTGTGCGGAAGTTTTATTTAAAAAAGTATGTCGCCGATCGCAGATGACGGGCTCAAACTGAGTCTGACTGATATCAGTTTAAATAGAGTGCATCCTGCGAGGGCTACACCAGCAGAAATAGAAAGAATTTCGCCCGCAGCCTGGGCATATTTGGGAGATGCAGTGTACGAACTCTACGTTCGGAGTTCGTACTTAGTCCCACCCAAAAGATTGCAAGCTTATCACGAATTGGTGGTGGGGCAAGTACGAGCCGAAACTCAAGCGCGTCACTTGCGATCACTCTCTCCTTACTTGAACAGTACAGAATTAGCAATTGTCAAGCGCGGCCGCAATGCTGCAGCGGGCCGTTCTAAGCGAGCAGATCCAGAGATATACCAACAAGCCAGCAGCTTAGAAACCTTGGTCGGATATTTGTATCTCACCGATCCCGAAAGATTGACCGAACTTCTGGCACTTTTAGATCTTGAGACTTAAAGGATTTAGCAGTTAAGAGTTGGGAATGGGGAGGAATTAATTAACCATCCTGGCACGGCTAACATAAAACCGCAAAAATCTTGATCGGCAAAACAGGATTTATCAGTTATTAACTAGCAATTTGAACACAGCAAAATCCTTGCTCCCTCCCTAGACTATCTAAAATCTCAAAGCCCAAAGATTGCTCCCTCAATCAAGAATCTCACATCTAAATTCTACAATCCATTAGCCTTCAGCCAAAACGTTTTGACCACAAGAAACCAATGAGAAAATTTACCAGACCCAACTTTTCGCGCTCGAATTCCGACAGCAAGCCATTCAAAAGCGAAGGCCGCCGTCAGGACTCACAACCATCCTCTCCCCGCTTTGAACGCAAGCCGCGTCCCGACACTCGCGGAGTAGACGCGCCTCAAAAGCGATCGACCTTCGCCCCGCAATCGCGAGAAATGCCCGTGAGAGCAATTTTCAAACGGAGAGTTGATGCCGACGGCCAACCGGAAATTCGCAGAAATAATCATTTCAAAGACAGAGACAGCAGCCCGCAGGAATCCCGCGGCAATTATTACCAAGACAGAGACAGAGATAGCAGCCCGCAGCCGGCCCGCAACAATTTCCGAGACAGAGACAGAGATAGCAGCCCGCAGCCGGTCCGCAACAATTTCCGAGACAGAGACAGAGACAGAGACAGCAGCCCGCAGCCGGCCCGCAACAATTTCCGAGACAGAGACAGAGACAGCAGCCCGCAGCCGGCCCGCAACAATTTCCGAGACAGAAACAGAGACAGCAGCCCACAGGAATCCAGGGGCAATTATTACAAAGACAGAGATAAAGACAATAGCCCGCAGGAATTCCGGGGCAACCATTTCAGAGACAGAGACAAAGACAGAGACACTCGCCCTGTTGACACTGCCTCAAATACAGTCGTGCAACCAGACGCAGACACAGACGACATGATTTACGGCCGCCATGCGGTGCAAGCAGCTTTAGAAACAAACCAAGTCCTCAACCGGATCTGGGTTGTGCCGCACCTGCGCTACGATCCCCGCTTTCATAGCTTGCTAACCGAAGCCAAAGCCAACGGCAGCATCATTGACGAAGTTGACGATTTGCGCCTCGACTACATCACGCGCAAAGCAAACCACCAAGGCGTAGCCGCTCAAGTATCAGCCTACGAATACCTGGATTTGAGCGAACTGATAGCAAAGGCTAAGTCGGCTTGCGAAGATCCAGTAATTGTGGTAGCAGAAGGACTCAACGACCCGCACAATCTAGGGGCGATTATTCGCACCGCAGAAGCATTGGGAGCTCAGGGCATGGTGATTCCGCAGCGGCGGGCTGTTGGGATTACCTCGGCAGTGAGAAAAGTGGCAGCAGGGGCATTGGAAAGCCTGCCAGTGGCGAGGGTTGTCAATCTTAACCGGGCGCTGGAAGAATTAAAAGAGGCTGGATTCTGGATTTATGGCACTGCAGCAGGCGTGGGTGACTCGGTAGAGACAGTCAAGTTCTCTGGGCCTACTGTTTTAGTGGTGGGCGGTGAAGCTGACGGTTTGAGCCTTTTGATACAGCGCGGATGTGACGGATTAGTTTCAATTCCTTTAAGGGGCCATACTCCTAGCCTGAATGTCTCCGTAGCAACGGGGATGGCTTTATACGAAATTTACCGCCAGCGTGGGCCCAAAAAGTTTCATGTACACGGATCGTAAAGGTGGTTGAAAAAAAGAGTACAACAGAGTAGTTTATTGTGAATGCCACCCAGAATGGAGTGGCACCACACCCTGAACAAGTAAGGATAGCCGATCGACTGTCGTTACTTGTTCAGGCGAAAGTAGAAGGGGTATTGCCCCTACGTTCAAACAGGAATTCGACACAAATCTATATTAGATATCAGCTTTAAATAGGTTTGGATCGGTTCTTGGTAGCAGTCAGCCACGTGTAAATAACAAAAGCCTAGGCGTGTTCGCAGCACCCTGAAAACACCATCAAATACATTAGAAAAGCAGATGAAAGAATTCTTGATTAGCTTGCTCAACTTCTTCGGATTGGCTTGGTGGGTAGAAGTTAAAACTTCAGCGCCGCGGTGCATTTACTATTTTGGCCCGTTCTTAACCGATGGAGAGGCGGAAGCTGCAAAAGCAGGATATGTAGAAGACATAGAAAATGAAGGGGCAGAAGGTGTTAGTGTTTCGATTCACCGCTGCAAACCAATTACTTTGACTGTTGCAGAAGATTTGGGAAAGCTTGGTGATGGAGGGCTGTGGCCGGTTTTGAGCGGTCAGTAGAAGCAGAGGAAATTTTGATTTTCGAGTTTTGAGTTTTGGGTGGTAAATCCAAAACTCTTCACTGTTGGGTGATAAATTGCTTGTGACAAACTCAAAACTCAACACTAGCAATTACCAACTGCTTGAGGGAAATTCTCAATCCAACAATCGATGTCTGCGAGTACCCGATCGGGAATTTCCCAGGGGAACAAGTGGGCTGTATTTGGATAGCACTGCCACTGACAATCGTGGAGGTGGCGGGCGGTTTCTAAACTAGAAGCTGAGGTGATGTGCCGATCGGCCTCTCCGGCCAACGCCAAGCAGGGACATCTAATGTCGCCCAGGTGGATCAGTCGATCGTATCCAGCCCTCAGAGCGGTATTTAACGCCTTGGTAGCCGTGTTGGAAGTCTTGAGGTAGGCGGGGGTACCTGCCTGCGCTAAGTAGCGGTAAGGGGTGGCGTTATGCTGCTGTATCAAGTAGCGAAAGAGCGATCGCCTAGCAAAAGTATCAATATTCCACTGCCAACCGGGTATCGCCCAATTGATAATTCCGGCTAAACCGGTGTAAAGGTTATCTTGCCAAGAGATGGGAGGGTGGCTTCCTCGCGGTTTGGCTGCGGATGCCAGTAGAATCAAACCGGTGACTCGTTGGGGATATTTCATGGCTAATTCCAGGGCTAAAATCCCTCCCAAAGACCATCCGATAACCAAACATTTATCGACTGCCAATCGGTCTAAAAGTGCTTCTAAATCGAGGAGGTGGTCGGTCATTTCAAAGAAAGTTGAGGTGCGGCTGTTGCCGTATCCGCGCAAGTCTGGGGCGATCGTTTGGAAGCGTTTTGATAGGTGTTCTGTGAATACCGACATACAATCGCCGGAACCTGGATGGCCGTGCAAGCAGAGAATCGGAAACCCTTTGCCTTTGACGGAAACACTGAGTTGTTGATGCGGCATTTTCTGATTGCTCGATCGAGGGAATTAAATAAAATTGGCCAATTTTCAAACTTATCAAAAATTATTAAAGTTTAATAAATGTTCTTCACCGAATTACTAGATTTAAATTTAATTATAACTCCTTATCCTTACTATGCAACACTACCGAGAATTAAATCAATCAAAAAGGAGTTCAATCGCACTTTAAACCAGCCGCTGCCGCTGTCGGATACTTGACGGGAACAAAAGCGAGGCCGAACTGCTCTTTTGGACACTCTACAATATGCACTAAATCGCTGGGAGGATTTTTGCGATCGCCATTGTTCGGGGATTCAAACTGAATGGTTCCTGTTGCTCCATAAGCCCTAAAATTGGGTTCGGAAATAGTTTTTTGCATTCCTTCACGACTGGGTTTTGGCTGCATCTCCAATGCTTTTATGAGTGCGCGCGCTGCATCGTAAGCTAAAGCTGTACGGGTATTTACCTCTCCTCCCCACAGCGATCGAGTGGATTGAGGAAATTTTTTATTAGGACTGTTTAACGGATGCCAGCCGACAGAAAAGACTAATTTCTTAAAATGGTGTTGCTGCGATGCAAGTTCTAAAGTTTGCGGCCGCATCAGCGTCCAGGCCCCGACAATCCAATTGCGATCGCGGTTAAGTTTCATTATTTCAACAGCGTTGTTTAGGGAGTTCGTAACTTGAGCGTCTGGAACTAACGCGATCGCAGTTTCTCCCTTTGCCTCGATTTCCTTTATTGCTCTTTGAGCGTTAAAGTCTTTTTTAGATAAATCGAAATCGCGAATCTTGGCGATTGTTCCTCTTCTGCTGTCTTGAAAATCTTTGGTAAATTCTTGCCTAAAATACGCGCCGAAAGGACTGGCCGGATTGTATAAAACTACTGCTTTTTTTTGACTTTTTTCGCTCAGGTACTCCGCTAAATTTTTAGCCATTAACTTGCTCGTATAGGGAGTCCGAAAAAAATATTTTCTAGGATATTCTGTCAGTTCTTCCGTGGAAGTTCCGGGAGACATTAAAACCAGGTTATTTCGATTGTAAATATCTACAGCGTGCATCGTCATGTCGCTGTTATTGTGACCGATAACCGCTAAAATATCTGGTTGCTTCACCAGTGATTTGGCTCTTTCTTCAGCCTCTGACTTGCTATTGGCATCGTCAGCAATAACTACTTTTAGTCCTTTGCGGTTAATGGCTTTACCTTGTAAAAAACCTTGACCTGGAAAGTCCTTACTGCTAAAATCGACTAAGCCTAAATTCACTTCAGTTTGCGCTTGAGCTACGCCTCGCAGAACTTCTTTTGCCTGGTCTGCAAGCATAGCAGAACTGTCTGGATTTCTCCGACGAATGGGAAGGGCAACAGCAATTGTGTAAGAAGAAACATTTCTCGCCTCTAGAAAGGCATTATTCATGTAAATTAAAGTTTCTGGATCTTTGCCGTCTTCTTTATTCCACGATTCTTTGAATAAATTAAAAGCTGACTGAGACTTTGAATATGCAAATTCGTCCACTCCTTTTTGTTTGAACCGAGGACTAGAACTTGTAAAGAGAATTTCTTCTCCCGCACTTAAGCCATCTCCGAAGACTAAGCGAGTTTTTGATGAGAAAAGGCTGTAATAAATCGCGATCACTCCTCCGGCCGCAACGAGGGCGATCGCGGACAGCCGGACTCTCAATTTTTGGGAGAACAAGCCGAAAGCCTGTGAAACAGTTTGATTATCGGTTGTGGAACAGAGCTCTTCTGACAGACAAGATGGCTGTGGCACAGTTTGATTATTTGTTGTGGCACAGGCAAGATAGCTGTTCCCAATATTGGTGTCGGAGCCCAATTCCACTGAAGGCAGTTGAACGGGCGACGGTGAGTGCAATGCTGTTACCGATCGCAAATCCTGCAAAACATCAGCAGCGGAGTGATAGCGATCGCAGTATGGAAAGCGTACCATTCTGTTTAAAACTCCTCTCAAACTGTCGCTAATCTGCGGGAGCTCTCTATCGGGTGTCGAGTAGTGCCATAGAAGTTCGCAACTCTGGGGATCTCGCGGCAGATTGTTAGGATGTACATGTGTGAGCGCTTGGACTGCGATCGCCCCGATAGCGTAGATATCGTTGTAGGGCTGAGGGTTCCAGGGCATCAACAGTTGTTCGGCTGGCATATAACCGCGGATGCCAATTGCCTGCGTTGTTGTGATCTCGCCTGAATGGGTAACACCCAAGGTGCTGATTTCTCTAACTGCCCCAAAATCTATCAACACAATCGAACCGTCGCACGAACGTTTGATTAAGTTGCCAGGATGAATGTCTCGGTGAACCATTCCCTGTCCGTGGACGAACTCTATAACGGAGAGAATTTCCTGCAACAAGACAATTACTTGTTTTTCCGTCCATCGCGTACCTGTAGTTAATTCCTCGCTCAGCGACTGTCCATAAATGTATTCTAGGATTAAGTAAAATTTTCCATTTTCCTCAAAGCTATCTATTAAGTTTGGAATGCGCGGGTGCTGCTGACCAAGGCGGTGCAAAGCTTCTGCTTCTATTTCAAATTGAGCGTTTGCCCTCTGCAAAACCTCCGGAACTGTAGATTGAGGGTGTCGAATTTCCTTGACGACACAAGGAGAATTGTTGGGTTGGTCTTGATCGTTAGCCGTATAGGTTCTGGCAAACCCTCCCTCCCCTAATAGAGCGATAATTTGATAGCGAGCACGCAAAATATCCCCTGGATACAGGCACATAGATTTTTTACAATTTTTCACATTTTTAAAAGCTGGGATCCTTACTAATGTAATCGGCAATTTTAGAAATAGACTGGCGCATTTGTAGCTCGCCGCTGCGGCTGTCAATCACAGTAATCACATAGGCCTCGTCGTCAATGCTCATCGCTAAAGTTGTGCCTAGTACGCGGGAATTTTGGCCGGTTTTTTCGCCCAACCACTGAGCTTTGGTTCCTTGTAACGCGGCAAATCCCAAAGCATGATCGTACTGCCGGTTGAGAGTTTCTATTAATAGTTTAGCACCGGGTGTTTCGCCGTTGTAAATTTGCACCATCATTTCGGTGAGTTCGTTAGCAGTCAGGCGGTTGCGACCCGAACCGGGGTTGGAGGGCATAATTCTTTCGCCCATTAATTTGAAGTTGACGCGGGTGACTTCGTAGCCGCTATTATCTAAATATTGATTGATGTAATCCGAACCCAAATAATCTATCAGTTGATTGGTGGCGATATTGCTGCTGCGATAGATCATTTCTTCTAACAGTAGCTGTAGCGGGTAAGTGCGATTGGACCTAATCTTTGCCGATGCGTCTTCGGTGAAATTACCGCGATTGACGAATACTTCCTGGTTTAGACTAATTTTTTCTTTTTCGACTTTTTGCATCAGGGCGACAGCAATCGGCAATTTAATTAAGCTGGCCGGACTGACAGGAGGTACATCGCCCCGGAGGTTTACGCATTCTCTAGAAAGGTTGCAAATGCCGATCGAAGCTTGAGCCGACAAACCGCTTTCCCGGGCAAGCGCACCCAAAAAATCAGATTTTGCTTGCTGCACTTGAAAGGTTGCTGCTGTTAAATTTTCCCGGTATTCTTGAGTTTTTGAGGCAGTGAGCGAAGCTAAAAATGAATTTTGAGGAACTTCCTGCAAGTTGTTGAGGGCCTGATGCCATAAAAATTGAGTTTGCTGCGAAGATGCGATCGACTGATTTGGCTGCCGTTTAGTTTCTACAGCTCGGTTGGCTAAACGGACTGCTTGCTGTAAGTCGTCCTTAGCCCTCTGTTCTACTAATATTTGAGCTTCCACCGCTTGCAACTGCTGTAGCAGTTGTTCTTGAGGATTGGCTGCGAAGGGAACTAAGCCGGAGAGGATGGTTGGTTCTGGCGAGGGAGAGGAGGGTTGTTCTAATTCGGTGATCAGCCGATCGCGAATTTTGTAGAGTTCGTCTAAGGAACGCGGGTTAGATGATTGAGAGAATGAACTTGCGATGGTTAACATCTGAACCAGTCCGATGCCGGCTACTACTGCCGCCATCTTGTTGGCGATCGACAAAAAACACCTGATATTTCGCATATTTAACATCCTCAACACCACCACATTCAATATAAGCAGCTATTGTTACATCAGTCAAACGGTTTGAGATTGTAGATGGGAGATTTTAGATTGAAGAACAAATCTAAAATCTAAAATCTAAAATCTAAAATCTAAAATGGTTTTGATCGCGCCAATGTGGCAAAATAACCAAAATAAAGGGAGCGATCGCACCAAAGCAATCAACCCCCTTTAAATATTGCGAACTATCTACTTTTTGCGCCGCCGTCGCCAGTCGGCACCCAACCGCTTGAGGTAATCCCAGCCGCGTTGGGGCCAGACATGATCGCTACCGATTTTTTCGGCAATCCAGCGAGCTACTTTGGGGCCTGTCCAGTCTCCGCCGTCGGGGGCCGGGCCTTGCAGCGCTTGTCGCAGTTCTTCTTGCTCTTCAGGATTCAGCAAGGATTTCGCAGGAGGGGGCTGGCGGTCTCCGCTGCGATTTCTCACAGAGTTAGGCCCTTCTCGGTTGTAGCGCTGGACAATTTCTTTGGCATAGTCGTAGTTGAGGCCTACGACTTGGGCTGCTTGTTTGATAGTCCAATTTCTGGAAACTAACAGCAGCAAGTGCCAGCGGCGCGACTCTGTGGTGTTTTGTGCCTGCCGGTAGCGAATTTTGAGTTCCTCTGCCGTCAGGTGGGATTCTAAGTGAGCTTTAGGTGGCATTCCTCCAACGGGGCATCGGGAACTTCTTACCATATATCTTTGGTTTTGGGGATAATTCCGGATGAAATTATTTTCCTGGGGATCGTTGGGGCAAATAAGTAGCTTTTTTTACCCCAGATGCACGCAGCTAGTCACACTTGAGGAAGGACTGCTGGTTTTTTGCAAGTGCGCGCAACAGGAGGCGTCCGCGTGGCGGTGAGCGTTTCGAGCTTTTTTGTGAACCCCAGATTTCTGACAGGCTTTTTGACCTCTGGCACAATGGGCGCGGATGGGAAAAGGTCGATCACTATTTTCTTCGATCGCGCAGCCGGCATTAATTCACTCGGATGACTGATAACTTTCAGTCATTTTTGACTAAAAAAGTGAGCTTCATAATCGGGTTATAATTATTAGGGAAGGTGCAGCCCTAGTCTAATATTTTCTTTATCATAATTTTCTATTTTCAGTTTATTTTTTTCTAAATAGTCAGGAGACGAGTAATCTCGTCCAAAATTAGCTTCAGATGCTTCAATATATGTTTTTAACAATAAATTATATCTAACAAGAATGGTAATTATTTGTCAGAAAGTATTAAAATATTTTCTGAAAAACTTTCCAAAACAAAGCAGTCACAATAAGGAATTAGTTTATTTCTTATGCCTTTTTTTATACCATAAATCCTGGGTTGCGTTGAAGAGAATCTGGCTTCTCATATTTTATAATTTAGATGACAGAATTGGGAATGACTAATTTCCTAATGATTGTGATTGTGCATACACATTCTTGGACACCGAACCTAATTATGTAGGGGCCGCATTGCACACCTTACCCCTTACTCATATAAATGTCGCGTCTAACCACTATTTGCATCAGTCGTGATACAGTTGCATTCTTGGTTTGTTAAAAGATTAGGTAAAAAACTCTATCGCTATTTTTTGTCCGGTGCAATTTTGGGAACTTAATCTATTGTATCTAAAATGACCGATCGCGCGTTAGCGGAGCCCTCTTTGAGGCTCGAACTTTCGCCACAAAAATAGCGGACTTTGCCTTCGGGCTGTAAGCAGGTACAATTGCCAGCTATATTAACTGTATTGTCTCAAAGTAGAAATGATAAAGGTACGAGCATGGCATCCATCCGCGAGTTGCACCGACAACTGGTCAATAAAGAACGCTCTGCTGTGGAAATTACTCAAGAAACATTAGACCGAATTACCCAGCTAGAGCCGAAGTTGAAAAGCTTTCTGTGCGTGACGGCAGACAGCGCATTGGCGCAGGCCCATAAAGTGGATGCCCAAATCGCAGCCGGAGAGCAAATTGGCCTGTTGGCCGGCATCCCGATCGCCGTTAAAGATAATATGTGTACCGAGGGCGTTCCCACAACCTGCGCCTCTCGGATTTTGGAGAATTTTGTGCCTCCCTACGATGCAACCGTCGTCTCCAAACTCCAAGCAGCCGGTGCGGTGATTGTGGGTAAGGCGAATATGGACGAGTTTGCAATGGGGAGCTCGACGGAAACTTCTGCCTATCAAGTTACCGCGAATCCTTGGGACTTGGAGCGTGTGCCCGGAGGGTCTTCTGGCGGTTCTGCCGCAGCAGTGGCCGCTGGAGAATGCGTCGTGAGTTTGGGTTCGGATACTGGGGGCTCAATCCGCCAACCTGCTGCTTTTTGCGGGTTGGTGGGGCTGAAACCCACTTATGGGTTGGTTTCTCGCTACGGTTTGGTGGCCTATGCTTCTTCTCTCGATCAAATCGGGCCCTTTGGCCGGACTGTTGAGGATTCGGCGATTTTGTTGGGGGCGATCGCCGGTTACGATCCGAGAGATTCCACGAGTCTTAATGTCCCAATTCCTGACTACGCTCAAGCTTTAAGACCCAGTTTGCGACCGAAGGGTCAGATTAGAATTGGTGTAATTAAAGAAACTTTTGGTGTAGGGCTCGACTCTGGGGTTAAAGACGCTGTTACTAAGGCGATCGAGCAATTTCAACAATTGGGCGCAGAAATTCAAGTCATTTCTTGTCCCCGCTTCCGCTACGGTTTGCCCACTTACTACATCATTGCTCCCTCGGAAGCTTCGGCAAATTTGGCGCGATATGATGGAGTCAAGTACGGTTTCCGGTCTCCCGACTCCGATAATCTTTTGGATATGTATGCCAAAACTCGCTCTCAAGGGTTCGGTGCGGAAGTTAAACGCCGGATTGCGATCGGCACTTACGTATTGTCGGCTGGATATTACGATGCCTATTATCTAAAAGCTCAAAAAGTTCGGACTTTGATTAAAGAAGACTTTGAAAAAGCTTTTTCTCAAGTTGATGTTTTAGTCTGTCCCACAGCTCCTACTACCGCATTTAAGGCAGGCGAAAAATTCAATGACCCCCTGAGTATGTATTTGTCAGATTTGATGACTATTCCCGTGAATCTTGCTGGTTTGCCAGCTTTGAGTTTGCCCTGCGGATTTGATGATAAAGGACTGCCCGTGGGTATACAACTGATTGGTAATGTTTTGCAAGAATCTCGGTTGTTTCAAGTGGCTCACGCTTACGAACAGTCTACGAATTGGCACTTACACCACCCGGAATTGGATTAATTTTTGAAACTCGGCGGAATGCTGCGGCGGAAGTTAGTAATCGATCTTGGCTAATTGTCTGAATTAATCATTTGCCATTAGCTTTTGAGCGATCTCTAATTTCCCGCGTGCTCTATCTATGAACAAGTTGCTAGTATTCCTTTTGTCTAAATCGCTAATAGCTTTTGGGATAGTTTTGGCCGTTGCTTATTCTGCTGCTTGCGTATTCCTATTTGTAGCGCAAGGTAAGTTTATCTTTTTTCCGGCGCGGGCGATAGAAACTACGCCAGATGAGTTTCAGTTGAAATATCAAGATGTCTGGCTGCCAATTCCAACTAAAACAGGCGCGGTGGACAGCGTGCACGGGTGGTGGATTCCTGCCTCGGAAAATCCCCCCAGCCCCCCCTTAGCAAGGGGTGGAGCAAGAAAGGGGGAGTCGTTTCTGGCTACGCCGCACAGTGACAAACGGGCCATCGCTGCGGTTCCCGCCCTTAACAAGGGGGGGTTAGGGAGGGTAGTTTTGTACCTGCACGGCAATGCTTCAAATGTGGGAGCAAATGTCGAACACGCTTATCGATTTCATCGATTAGGTTTGTCGGTATTTGTGATGGATTATCGTGGTTATGGAAAAAGCCAGGGCGATTTTCCGAGTGAATCTCAGGTTTATGAGGATGCTCAACTTGCTTGGGATTATTTGGTGAAACAGCGCGGGATTAACCCAAATCAAATTTATATCTATGGTCATTCTTTGGGAGGCGCGATCGCGATCGATCTAGCCGTGCGTCACCCGGAGGCGGCCGGGTTAATTGTAGAGGGCTCTTTTACTTCGACGCGGGCGATGGTGGAGTTCCAAAAAGGCTTGTTTTGGATGTTTCCGATCGATTTTTTGCTGACACAGCGGTTTGATTCTCTTTCAAAAGTCGATCGCCTGCAAATGCCCGTGCTCTTTATTCACGGGACTGCTGACAATGTAGTTCCAGTCGAAATGAGCAAAAAACTGTTTGAGGCAGCACCTGAGCCCAAACAGCTTTACATAGTTCCTGATGGAGGTCACACTAATGTGGCACATATCGGGGGCGCAGAATATCTGCAAATATTGAGCCAATTTTTAGGTTCTTCAAAGTAGATAAAAGCTATTGGCGGTAACAGGTTAAGTTGGATATCTGTACCGCCTGCTCGCACTTTTTTGTAACAGTACATATCTAAAGCAGAGCAGTTATCGCGATGATACTGCTTAGTACAACCTTAATACATTAAGCCACCAGTCATTCAAGGCATAGCAGTAATTACAGTAATTGTTCGTGCTTATAGCTTGTTCTTTCTTAACTTCGCAGCCTCGCCGAGATGTTTTTTGGTCTGGCATCCGGGCACCGCAAAGATTGGCATCTGTGAGATTAGCTTTGTTCAATCTCGCATCCCTCAAGTCGGCATTTCTCAGGTCTGCACCGCTGAGATTTGCACCGCTTAAATCGGCTTCTTGGAGGTCTGCACCGGTGAGATTTGCACCGCTTAAATCAGCATTTCTCAGGTCGGTTCTATTTAGTTTAGCGGCGCTCAAATTACTGCATTTTAAGTTAGCCAACTGGAGGGATGCGCCTCGCAGAAAACTCTCGCTGAGGTTGGCATTTTCTAAGTTTGCTCCCCTGATGTCTGCCCTGCTCATGTCGGCTTTGCTGAGGTCGGCGTCAGCCAAAAAGGCGTTTTTCATGTTGGCGTTGTTTAAATTAGCTTCCATTAAGTCAGCCGCCGTCAAGTCGGCATCAACTAAGTCCGCCCTGCTGAGAGTGGCGCGGCTCAAGGAAGCGCCAAACAAATCTGCACGGCTCAAGGAAGCGCCAAATAAGTCGCATCCGGGACATCCTCTGGTTTCTAGCAGCCGCTTGACTAGAGACATATTTTGAGCTTGTAAAGGAAGTGCGACGCAAAATGGAAGTAGCAGTATCGTTGCAGTCAGAATTTTCAGTTTAATTTTGGTCATAGTCTGGCTAAGTCCTGTAACTGCCTTTTATCATCGATTTGTCTGCTGGACTTACGCGCGGGGGACTAAAAACCCGGTTGCCTCGTTAATTCCTCGCTGTCAAACCCAATATTCTAAGCAGAAACTGGGTTTTTTGCGTAAGTCCTAGTCTAGTGGATGGACGCGACTCGACTGCGTAAGGTTCGATCGCCCTCACGAATATTACTTACGCCGTGGGGATGAAAGCCCGCACATCAAGGCTTCCTTGCAGCGAACAGCGAACGGCCGGAGGCGCTGAATACCAGGGATTCTGGAGCTTGCGACGGCTGCGGCAAGTGGCCGACTCCGACAGCGGATAAGTATTTGTAATCGATGCAGTTGGATTTAGCTGCACAGGGCGATCGTTCTCCGTACAGGCGATAGGTAAATAAGCCAATTGGCTTAGACTCTTAAGACATATTGCTGATGCGCTGCCTTCTCTAAAAAAGATAGCATTTTTGTGTGATCCCCGAAATAATACCGAGCAAGCAAGTATAAAAAAGATACGGGGTGTCTCGGCGGGTGGGAAAATTGGGTACAGCTAATACTTTCAGACGAGGAAAATAGATGTCTAACAGCATAGATCAACTTGCAGAAGGCGGCAGGGGGATCAAACTCATGTGGCAGATTGCAGACGAGCTCAGTTACACCCGGACTCTCGACAATCGAAATTGTTTGTCGCTGACCAAAACTTACGAAGTAGAAGGTCGCAATCGATCCCAAAATATAAAAAAGGCTAGCGTTTTAGATGGGTTAATGAATTTATTAAACACCTGGGATTGGCAGACTGAAACAGAGCAGGAAGAAGAGCTGCATGAAACTTGTGTTCAACATCTTAGCCTGCAAGTCAACACAGATGTGAATGCTTTAACTCAAGTTTTTTGGTGGTTTGAGCAGTTGAAAGATTTATCGCTCCCCAATGAGGTTTGGTGGAAGTTTCAGTTGGCATTGGCTGAAGGTTTCACTAATGCAGTTCGCCACGCTCACAAAAATCTGCCAGTAGAAACTCCTGTTCAACTGGAAATTAGGGTATTTAAGGGACGGTTGGAACTCAAAGTTTGGGATTGCGGCCCGTGTTTTGATTTTGATGCTAAGCTGAAGGAAATTCTGGCAGCCGATAGAAATAACGGCTTGGATTTAGAAGTTTTGAACGATGCTTGCTTGATGCCGAGCAGACAGAAAGGTTTGGCACCGTCTCTATTTCTAATTGCTGGGTAGCTTTGGAGAGAGGGACAATTAACCGACTGGCACGGTTAAAAATGTGTTATGCTAAAAACGGTGTTAGGGGAAAAGTTACGGGTTTTGTCTCTGCTTGGGTGAGGGGTTTTGAATACTGCCGACCTGCTGCGGCTTAGTTTAAGAGCTATGGTCTTGAGTGACTCTATAGCAGTTCGATAGAAACGGACGCATCTGTCTAATTAAATATTAAAAACTAAACATCAAAATTTAAAAATTATTCACACTAATTTTTGAGCTTTTAATTTATCATAGTATCTGGTCGCTCACCAATTACTAATGATTTCCAAAGAAACTTTATTTGTTCTGTCTTTATTTCCCTACTTGGGATTTCTCTGGTTTTTGACTCGATCGGGAAAAACACCCCGTTTAGCTCTGATGGGATTTTACGGCACTCTCGTTTTTGTGGCGGTGACGATTCCCGCCGCGATTTACGCAAAAGTTGTTTACAACGAGTCACTAGCCAATGTCGATTGGCTGCACGGTTCTGCAGAAGTATTCTTAACAATTGCCAATATTTTATTAGTTTTAGGCTTTAGAGAAGCGGTGATTAAAGCCAAAGAATCCTCGCCAGAATAAACTTGAGAGGGTAGTTGGGATTAATGCGAAACTTTCATTTAGCTAGCGTCTGTTTAATTGGGCGAGATAATTGAGATACTGGTGAATGCGATCGGTGTCAGTGTCAAGTAAACGACTGGCCCAAGAATGTACATTAAGTTGCGATCGCATTTCTCGAAACACCGCAGCATCCCCGCGATTCTCTAGAGGAAAAACCCAAGCATCAAATCCAGCCGACTTGAGACGGCTAACAGTTCCCTCGCCATCTTGCACCCACAATTGAGGGTTAATGCGAAGGGGTTGACAGGAATATTCACCGACAACAATTCCCCCCACCGACACGCTAGCATCTTGTCCCCGATTGGAAAGTTCTTGCAAAATAGCTTTCAGGGAATTAAGTTTTTTCCCGTCTTGTACTTGCTGCGGTGTCAGCTTAACAATCACCATTTCTAAAACTTCCACAGGTTTTGTCGATCGTACAACGTTGACTGGTTCCGCCGGCAAAGAGTTGTTTATTTCGGGTTCCGCCCTCTCTATTTCCTCTGTAACCTGTACTGTTTCAACCGGCTTTGCAGTGTCTACAATTATCTGAATTTCCTCCCCATCTTTCTCAATTTTTCCACTAATCTGTAAGATAGCACTCTCTACAATGTAAGGTTTGACTTGTTCGTAAGCCTTGGGGAACACAACAGCTTTTATTTGATGTGTCAAATCTTCTAATTGCAAAATTGCCATCGCATCGCCTTTTTTGGTCACTACAAGTTTGATAGCGCTGAGCATGACAATAACTGATACTTTCCCCTTTTTATCTGCTAACTGTTCGAGAGTCACTACATCGGGGTCTGGGTTTACTTGCAGGAGAAACTTGAGGGGATGTTCTGATACATAAAAGCCCAGCAATTCTTTTTCTAAACGCAATTTATCCTGTTTGTCCAAATCTTTTACAGGCTTTGATTTGGGAGCAGAGTCATAGGTACTTGCCGACTTTCCGAAGCTCGTACCCAACAAATCAAATAGATTGCCTTGGCCACTTTCTCGATCTCTTTTGCGGTCTTGCGCCCATTTAATGACCCCTTCCAGGTCGTTTATTAATTGATTACGGTTGGTGTCAATTTTGTCAAAAGCACCGCATTGAATTAAAGCTTCTAGAGCGCGGCGGTTGACAGAATGGAGATTTACGCGATCGCACAAATCAGCCAGCGATTTAAACTTACCCCCTTCCTGCCGCGCCGCCAAAATATTTTCAATTGCTCCCTCCCCCACATTTTTTACCGCCGAAACCCCAAACAAAATTTTATCTTTTGCACATCCAGTCATCTGTTTAGGCAGCGGTGTAAAAGTAAGTTCAGAGCTATTAACATCTGGGGGATCAACATCAATACCCAGCTTGAGACAATTGGCAATATATTTCTGTACTTTCTCCTGATCGCCCCTGTTAGCAGTCAGCAGTGCAGCCATGTATTCTAGAGGATAATTTGCCTTTAAATAGGCAGTTTGATAAGTGATATAGGCATAAGCCATTGAATGGGATTTATTAAAACAATATTCCGCGAATTGCAGCATCTGCGCGAACAACTTTTCAGCAATTCTTTGGCTAACTCCATTCTTAGTTGCCCCGTCGATAAACGTTTCCTTTTGCTTCTGCATTTCATCAGCTTTCTTCTTGCCCATTGCGCGCCGCAGCAAGTCAGCTTGACCCAAAGAATAGCCCGCCAAATCTTGAGCCATCCGCATAATTTGCTCTTGAAAGCACAGCGTTCCGTAAGTCTCTTTTAAAATTGGCTCTAATAGGGGATGATCGTACTCAACTGTTTTACCGTGCTTGCAGTCAATAAACTGAGGAATCAAACCTGCATCCAGCGGGCCGGGTCGGTAAAGTGCCAAAATAGAAGAAATATCATCCAGACAGGAAGGTTTTAGTTTTTTCACTACATCCAGCATTCCAGAGGATTCTAACTGAAAAATACCTTCTAAATCTCCCCTTTCTAAAAGTCTATAAGTTTTATCTACATCATCCGGTAACTTTTTGATTCTGCCAAAAGTCTCTTGAGCTCTTCGCTCAATATCAGAAGGTAGCATTTCTGGATCAACAATTAGATTTTGGGTTTGCTTGATATAATCAACAGTTTTTTGGAGAGTTGTCAAATTTTTCAATCCCAAAAAATCCATTTTCAGAAGACCTAGTGCTTCCAAATCTTCCATATAATACTGCGTAATCACAGCACCGTCGTTATTCTTTTGTAGCGGTACAATTTCATCTAGCGGGTCTGAAGAAATCACTACACCAGCCGCATGAACACCAAAGGTTTTGTTGGTTCCTTCAATCCGAATTGCCATGTCAATCCACTGACGAACAGGGACTTCTGTACCTGTCTCTTCATTGATGCAAATTGTATTTTCGTAGTTGTCTTTAAATTCCTGTGCAGGTGTTTCACCGGAAATCATCACTTTAAGTTTTTCCGGTTTTCCCCGCGATACGGGAATTAATTTAGCCATCTCGTCTGCTTTTTTGTAGGGAATGCCTAACACTCTGGCAACATCTTTCAAAACAGCTTTTGATGTCATTCTGTTGAAAGTAATAATTTGCGCTACGCGCTCTTCGCCATACTTTTCAGTAACGTATTTAATCATATCGTCCCGTCTTTCTATGCAGAAATCGCTATCGATATCTGGCATTGATTTGCGTTCGGGATTGAGGAATCGCTCGAATAGCAGTCCGTGATGTACGGGGTCAATATTGGTAATTTTTAAGACGTAGGCAACTAAAGAACCTGCGGCGGAACCGCGTCCTGGCCCTACGGGAATGTGGTTGTCCCTGGCATATTTCATGTAGTCCCAAACTACTAAAAAGTAGGTGGAAAAACCCATCTGCTGAATCATTTTTAGTTCGTATTCCAGCCGTTCTTTGTATACGGCGGGAATTTCATTGCGGCTTCTAGCTCTGAGGCGTTCTAAGAGTCCTTTCCATGATATTTCTTCGACATAAGTGTCGGCCGTGTGTTCTGGGGGAATTGGATAGTTGGGAATGCGGGATTCCCCCATGATGTCGTAAGATTTTATTTTATTTGCGACTTCTAAAGTGGTGTCGATCGCCTCTTTGATTGTTTCATCATCCAAATGGTCTCGAAACAGTTGCGCCATCTCCATAGCAGACTTAAGATATTCAGTACCGCTGTAGCGCATCCGCTTGTCTTCTTCAATCAGTTTGTTTGTGTTAATGCACAGCAAAGCATCGTGTGCTTCTACGTCGTTGCAGGAAATATAGTGAGAATCATTGGTGGCAATTATTTTAATGTTGAGTTCGCGGGCAATTTTGACAATTTCAACATTAACCATTCGGTCTTCTGGGGAACCGTGGTCTTGAATTTCTATATAGTAATCTTCCCCAAATACTTCTTTATACCATGTGGCTACTTCACGGGCAGCATCTAGCTTGTTTTGCAGAATCATTTGGGGAACTTCCCCACCCAAACAAGCACTGGTGACAATTAAACCTTCGGAGTATTGTTTGAGCAGTTCCTTGTTGATGCAAGGTCGGGCAAAAATACCTCTTTCCGGCATTCCTTTTAAATGGGAAATTGTGGTTAGTTTGACGAGGTTTTTATAACCTTGGGTATTTTTAGCTAAAACAACTTGATGGTATTTTCTTCTACCTCGAACTTTTACTTCTATGTCGCCGTTGACGACATACATTTCATTGCCAATAATCGGCTTGATATTTTTATTTCGGCAAACTTTGATTAGCTCGATCGCCCCGTACATCACCCCGTGGTCTGTAAGGGCGATCGCGGGCATCCCCAATTCCACCGCCCGTTCTGCGAGCTGTTGTAGCTGAGAAGCCCCATCTAGTAAGCTATAATCGCTGTGAATGTGCAAACCAACAAAGGACATAGGGATTTAAAATATAAGATTTGAGAATTTAGATTTTACACCATCGGCGTGTCAAAGGGTAAAATAAAAAACAAAGCTTTATATCACTCTTGAGCTGGTTTGTGCTGGGGCTTCTAAAAGTGCAAAAGATGAGGTTGTTGCGGTATTAATGGTGGAATGGGTAAATTATTCTCCCTGGCGATCGAATTTTTACAAATTTGCTTGTTTCAAATAACCTTCCAAATCTTTAATCCGTTCTTGCGTCACTCTGGCCCTGCAATAACCGTAGGTAGAAGCAGCCAAAGAACCGCCTTCAAACTGTCCTTTTGCATAATCACAATTTTCATCTCGAAATTTAATCCAAGTACGCTGTGCCACCGTCAATCTCTGCTTTTGTCTACTGCTGATTTTTGCTTGCAGTTGCTGATAGACTTGATTGAGCTTTCGGTCGGCTGCCTGAAACTCTTGACTGGAACAGACATTCATCTCTACCGTGGTTTGAGGACTTTTGCAGTTAGGCTGTTGGGCGACTTGTACGGGAATGTTACTGGCTTGGCTGGGAAGCAAAAATCCCGCTGTCAACAAAAGCAAACTTGCCGCAAATTTTACCCCAATAGTGCTATTTTTCACTTAGTTTCTCCTGTTTTTAATCTTTAATTTTCTCTGCTGGCTGAACCGATCGCCAAATCCACCAAGCCGCCGCCCATAGAGTAAAATTGCCGAAGAGAGTCATCGCCGCTTGCAGGGTAACGATCCATTCTAGGGCGGGAGAGTTGTCAAAATAGTGCCATGTACAGGCACACATAGCACTGACGAGAGCGGGCAGCATTCCGGCGGAAAGGGCCCACCAAGCTCGGTTTTGAGTGACTTCGCCGTAAGTCCAAATTAACCAGATGGCGGCAATCCACTCGACGACGCTAGAGACGTGAATAATCCAGGTGGGAATTGACAAAGCGTGCATTTTTTGTATTTTGAACGAAGATGAAAGATTTATCGATCGGGACTTACGCAACTGTCATATTAAAGTATGATGCGTCATACAATTTGAGATTAGCGATTTGAGATTTTATTAGATTTGCGATTTGACCTGACTGATGACGTAAAGCGTTGAAGCTTGCTGAGAGTAGCATTTTTTTGGGTAGTAGTATTATCAAATTTCAAATCTCAAAAAAATCTAAAATCCAAAATCTAAAATAGTTAGATTCCCCATCACAAACAAAGAAAAGAGTAGAAATGCGAGCAATTTTGTGCGG
Source organism: Microcoleus sp. LAD1_D3 (assembly GCF_036702135.1). Taxonomy (NCBI): domain Bacteria; kingdom Bacillati; phylum Cyanobacteriota; class Cyanophyceae; order Oscillatoriales; family Microcoleaceae; genus Microcoleus; species Microcoleus sp. LAD1_D3. The sequence continues at coordinate 121,032 of NZ_JAUBSB010000012.1, forward strand.
CTATTACGGTAAAGGCAACGGCGGCGACGAGGCGCTGTTGGCATCGCTACTGCAAATGTTACCAGATGAGGTGACGCCGATCGTCCTGTCTGGCAATCCTGTCGAGACAAATCAGCGGTACGGGGTAGCTGCGCGCGATCGCATGAATGCCTTTCAAGTTCTCGAAGCACTCCGCACCTCCGACGCCCTAATCTGGGGCGGCGGTAGTTTAATCCAAGACGCTACTAGCATTGTGAGCCCTTTCTATTATGGGGGTTTAATGGGATTAGCGCAGCAGATGGGCTTAAAAACTGTTGCTTGGGCCCAGGGAATTGGCCCTTTGAAGCGTGAAATGACTCGCAAATTATCTCAGCGCTGTTTTGCTGGATGCACCGCCGTCAGCGTCCGGGATAAAGGTTCAGCTACTTTACTTGCAGATTGGCAAATTCCCTTTACTTTAGCGCCCGATCCCGTGTGGGCTTTGGAGAATTCTCCCGTGTCGGGTTTGTGGGATTTACCTGCGCCCAGAGTGGCTGTTTGTTTGCGTTCTCACTCTACACTAACTCCCGCCCGTTTGTCAATCTTAACTCAAGCTTTAGTTGACTTTCAAAAAGCAACTCGCACCTTAATTTTGCTGCTGCCTTTTCAAGCGTCTCACGACTTAGAAATTGCCCAACATTTGCACGAAGCCCTGCCGAAAAGAAGCTGCATCCTCAGTTTAGACGACCCCAGAAAGTTGAAAGGAGTGTTCCGGGGAGTCGAAATGGCGATCGGGATGCGCTACCACAGTTTAATTATGGCAGCATCCGAAGAATGTCGCTGTTTTGCCCTCAGCTACGATCCCAAAGTCAGCCAGTTAATGGAAGAGCTAGAAATGCCGGGATACTTATTATCAGAATTGCCAGACGATCCTTATTTAATCAGCAAAACCTGGATCGAACACTATGCTAACGGCGACGCCTTATCGCCAGACAGGATAAAATTTATAGTAGAGCGATCGCTCTTTCATCGCGAAGTATTGCGAGCCGCGCTCCAGTAATCTCATTGAGAGGTGAAATACAATGACAGTCAGTACAGCCGACTTAAAAATTACCTGGGAAAAATTGCCAGATGATTTCATTTTAGAGGAGCAACCTCTGCAAAATATCGACCAGCCCTTACTCGCTGCCGCCTTGCGAGAAATCTTAGAAATCGCGGGGCTAATTTTGGAGGGAACATTAGTTGCCCCTAATATGGGGATTTGTGCCACCTTAGATAATAAGCTAGTTATCAAAGCTCCCGATTTGTTTTATGCTCGCAACGTACAGCCGCTTTCTCCTCAAGAAATTCGCCGCAGTTACACTCCAAACTTAGAAGGCGAAATTCCGGTCTTCGTCATGGAGTTATTGTCAGCTACTTCCTACGATGAATATTCTAACAAGCCAACTTATCCACCGGGGAAATGGTTTTTTTATAGACAAGTATTGCGAGTACCAATCTATGCACTTTTTGAGCCAGCCGCTGGAGTGTTAGAAGTCTACAAGTTGGATTCGTCAGGAGATTATCAAATACAGCAACCTGATTTAAACGGTCGTTATTGGATTGAAGGAGTTGGGTTATTTCTGGGTGTTTGGCAGGGAACAAAGGCCGAAAGAACCGGATATTGGTTGCGGTGGTGGGATGAAAGCGGCGAGATGTTATTGTGGGGAGCAGAGATGGTGGAAAGGGAAAGGCAGCGGGGCGATCGACTAGCCGCCCAATTAAGAGTAGCAGGCATGGAACCAGAAGCCTAATGCAATAATGAGCAATTTAAAGTTGTCCCTCTGCAATTTAAGATTGCTCATTAATTAAAAAGTATTGAACAACATCGCAAAAATCAATATTTATCTGCGTTAATCCACGTTCATCTCCCTTCATCAGCGGTTAAAAATTACATTCAGGAGACAGCAAAATTGGCAAGAGTAAGAGTGCGGGAACACGTCAATCCCCTATCAATTAGATATCAAGCATCTGCAAGTCCCCCGGATTGGACTAAAATCTATGCCAACTTAAATTTACCGCTGCATTTAGATATCGGCTGCGGCAGAGGACGGTTTTTGTGGCACATGGCGCAAATCCAAACAGATTGGAATTTTCTAGGATTAGAAATTCGGGAACCTCTGGTAGAAGAGGCGAATCTTTGGCGGGACGAAAAAGGCTTGACAAATTTGCACTATTTGTTTTGCAATGCGAATAGTTCTCTCAAACCAATCTTAGAAACTTTACCCCCCGGCATTTTGCAGCGAGTTAGCATTCAGTTTCCCGATCCGTGGTTCAAGAAAAAGCACCACAAACGGCGGGTGGTGCAGCAGGAATTAGTCAACGAATTGGCAACTTATCTGGCAATTGGCGGCGAAGTTTTTATCCAGTCAGATATTGAAGAAGTAGAAAGGGAAATGTGCGATCGCTTTTCATCTCACCCCAGTTTTAAACGTCAAAATGGTGGCGAATGGTTAGCAGAAAATCCCCTACCTGTTCCTACGGAAAGAGAAATTGCTACTCTGAAACGGGGCGAACCAGTTTATCGAGCACTCTATCAAAAATAATGCTAGCTTTTGCAAACTCACCTTTGTCATAAATGTTATAACTTACATCTTGCACCCTGGTTAGGAACAGGCAAGATGCCTGTTCCACAAAACTTAATTTTCTTGTGGAACGGGCATCTTGCCTGTTCCTAAAAGAATTATTTCTAACTTAAACCCAAGAAGGAAACCACATCCGAATATCGAATTCCCACTTCGACACAGGCAGTCCCAAGTAGATAGGCATCCAAAAAATAAAAGCACCCAAAACCAGAAAAATAATTGTTACCCCCATCCCTCGGAGTCGAGTTTGAGGGCTGTGCAGCCACCTGTCAACCCACCAAGCAAGTGCTAAGGCTGCAAACACAGAACAGCCCATATAATGGTACAAAAATATGCAGCGAGTCACCTTCACCCAAGGCAGCAAATTAGCGGCCCAATTAACTATTAAATATAACCCCAGCCACATTTCAGCAGTCGGCGGAAACAAAATCGGCCGCTGCTGTTCTATCGTGTCAATATCAGCCTCGCTGCGCGTTTGCAGCCACACCAAAATCCGGTGAACTAAAACTCCTATTACTAGCAGTAAAGCTAAGGTTGACAGCCACCAAAGCAATGGATTTCCCATTGCGTGAACGTCAAAAATTGCCTGAGTTGCACCTTCAGGTAAAGGCGGCAAAACCGGATCGGGGGGTGCATTGTTGCTAGTAGTTTTGTAGAAGTAAACTATGGGGCGCAGCATCAAAGGCCAACTGTACCATGTGGAACAGTAAGGATGTACATCGGAGCCGCTTTTAATCCGCTGGTGATAAGTCAAAATCTCCGTTTGCATCTGCCAGAAATTGGGAGTTGGATTAAAGTGCAGGTGAGGAATCCAAGAGATGCTGTAAACTACAATAGGAATAATAGCTAGACTCAAGCAGAGTTCTATAAAATTGAGTTTAGTCAGTTTTTGTACGGGACTTTCGGGAGGAATTAGAGCAGAATTTACCTCGCGGCTTTGTTCTTCATTTCCTCTGTTACCCTGGATAAAACGAACTGCCCAAGCACAGATTAAAATTAGATAAGTACCGAAAAGAAACCATAATCCGTTCCATTTGATAGCCGCAGATGCGCCGAAACCTATCCCGGCGAGTACCAGCCAAAGCCAGCGCTTTTTGCCTTCGGCTTCTACGGATTTTAAAATAAATAACTGACCTAAAATTCCAAATAAAACCAGATAAATGTTGTTCAGCGCGTAGCGAGACTCAACTAAAAACAAACCGTCGCAGGCAATCAATAAAGCAGCAAGAAAAGCAAAGGTGCGGCGCCGGACTAGCTGATAAGCTAGCCCTCCCACAACTAGGGGAATAAAGGAACCTGTGAGAGCATTCAGCCAGCGGTAATCCCAAGGGGAAAGCAGGGAGCCAGCCATACTGTTGACGGCGGTTTTTCCGAAGGGAAGATGAGTGCCGATCCAAATGCCGATCGCAATTATGTACTGGCTCAGAGGCGGGTGAGCGTTGAAAAAAGGAGTTTTTGTCAGATAATTGTTGGCAAATTTAGCGTAGTAAACCTCGTCAAATACTAAGGTGTTAAATCGTTCTAGTTCCCAAAAGCGTAGTGTTAAGGATAGGAGGAACACAGCGAACATTCCTAAGCAAAAAACTAAAGTAGATCTGTTGAATTGTTTTTTGTTGATTTTCATAAAACAGCAGTAAATAGTAAATGCTAGATTTGATGGCGATCGCGAATTTAAAAATATTGAATAGGGGATACCGTAACAATTATAATTATGACTTTTAATACCCGTTTAAAAAAATAATGCAACTGTAGGCCCGTGCTCCCAACCTTGATAGTCATCAGTCATTCCCAATTCTTTAATCTACAATCGTTCGAGTGAGCGCTCACGCCGAAGTCTAAAATGTCAAATGGTATAACCTTTGCTGTGACCAACCCGATCGCACCCCCGCCCATGAAAACTAATCTAACATCATACCAAAAAAAGCGGCTCTGCTTGCCGCAGAACCGCCGTCACAGAGGATGAAAAATCAAAACTTAACGCACAGCGCCCTGTACTGAAGGTGATTCAATTGTTTTCATGAAGTACAGCTTCACTAATTGCCAGCCGTTCGACAGATACAAAGGCAATTTTTGGAAGAACTGCAAGAATTTCGGAGTATTAGAAGCAACAATTGCTGTCAACTGCTGATTGTTCTTGAGGCAAACATCCAGCCGTTCATAAAATTCTGGATTGTTCACGTCGAGCATCACGGGGAATACGCGGCCTGCGGTTTCGTTGGTCTTTTTAATCACTTCGATGTCGTATTCGCGAGCATCGAGACCGAGCGATCGATAAAAACCGGCGCGCTGGATATCATTGAGATACATTGTGGCGAACACTGACAGCAAGAAGAAACGGCACCAAAGCTTAGCGCGCCAATCGTTCAACATCTGAGGCTGAGCTCTCATCACCGCATCGAAGAAATCTCCGTGGCGGTTTTCATCCTGGCACCAATTTTCAAAGAATCGGAAAATCGGATAAATCTGGTCTTCAGGATGGGCTTTTAAGTGCTGATAAATCGTGATGTAGCGCCAATAACCGATCTTTTCAGACAAGTAAGTGGCGTAGAAAATAAACTTCGGCTTAAAGAATGTGTAACTGCGGCTCTTTGTCAAGAAACCCAAATCCAGGGACAAATTAAAGTCGGACAGGGCTTTGTTGAGGAATCCGGCGTGCCGCGCTTCGTCTCGCGACATCAGGTTGAAACCCTCGGCGAGCACTGGATTTTTGTCTTTGAGCCTGCGTCCCAATTCTTTGTAAAGCAAGAACCCAGAAAACTCAGCGGTGCATGAACGTTCCAGGAATTCAATGAACAACTGGCGTTTTTCGCCGTCAATGTGATCCCAAGATTGAGCGAACTCCTCATCCCGCACGAAGTGGTTTTTGTTGTAGTCAACGCGGAACTCTTGGATAATTGCTTCTAGTTCGGCTTCATTTACGGAGATGTCCATTTTGGCCATCTCGTCAAAGTCTGTTGTGTAAAATCTCGGCGTGAGAATAGTTTCTTTGGCTGGGGCTTTCACTCCCGGCCGCAGTTCTTCAAAAGTGGGTTTTTTGAGGGAATCTACCATATTTTTATTGGATTTCTGCTTATAACTACTCGCTTGTTTCCATTGTCGGGTACTGCGGGCGATCGCGCTCGTGTATGTCCGGCCAGCGCTGGCGGTGCGCTTGGTTTGGCGCTCCGTGTGGAATCCAGGTCTAAGCTGCTGTAATTTCCACGCCCTCCAGTTTACCAAGCTCTCGCCCGCGCAAATATGTTGCTGGCGTTAAGAATTGCTACGCAAAATTACTCATGGGCTTCCAGACAGAAGGTATTGGGAAACCAAATTTTGCCTTTTGTCAGTTTATTAGGCTACCACACAAATAAATGCCCATGTCAAGCTGTTTAAACACGAGATAGAAAGTACACAATGTATAGAGGGACTCCAATTCTTAGAATAACCAGGCAGGACGGTCAGAAAATGAGCAATTTAGGTGTTAGTTACCTTTTATGGGCAGCTTGTTTTTTCGGCCCATTCGGACTCCACCGCCTCTACAACGGCAAGATTGGTACGGGTTTGCTGTGGCTGTTTACCTTTGGTTTGTTTGGGTTTGGGCAATTGTTTGACTTGCTGCTGCTGCCGAACATGGTGGACGAACGCAATGCCAGTCTCAGGGGCAAACTCGGCGTATCTCGCGAAGGTCTACCGCTATATCCAGTCAGCGGGGCGATCGCCGCGACATATCCCAAGCAAACTCCAGACCAGTTAGGGATTAAACTCCTGAAGGCAGCTTATACCAAGAACGGAAGATTATCTGTCACCCAAGGGGTGATGGCAACCGGCGCTACTTTTGCCGAAGTGGAAGAGGCTTTCACGGCAATGCTCAAAACGGGTTATGTGAGTATCGAGAACGATGCCGTAACAGGCGTCGTGATCTACCACTTTCACGAACTTTAGCTGCTGCGGGTGCGTTACCTAGGGGATTTGGTCTATTTTTCCAGAAGCTAATCGCTGACGCACCCTACTACTTGATATTGCTGACCGAGCAGTTATTGCAGTTTTTCGAGTAAGCATTGCCGACAAAATCGGCTAGAATGTTTGTTTGTCTATATAAGCAAGCAAAAAGTATTTAGCGTCATGGCAGTCCCTAAGAAGAAAACCTCCAAATCCAAGAAGAATATGCGTAAGGCCACATGGAAGCGCAAAGCTGTAGTGGCAGCTCAGAAAGCTCTGTCTCTGGGCAAATCTGTTCTGACTGGGCGTTCCAACAGCTTCGTGTATCCCGGCAATGAAGAAGAGGAGGAAGAATAGAAACGGAATACCGGGCATAGGGCGAACCCGATGCCCGATCGATCAATCCTTTTTTGCTGTTGTTGACACTCCTCGACTATCAGGTACGAGGATTCTTGGTTCAGCGACCCACCTTAAAATTATCTATCCTTGCGGCAATACTTAAACCAAATACCCGTCCGATTGAACCAAGCATCGAGCCTAACTTAGATAACCCCAGAGGGCTTTGTCTCCCCAAGCGTTTGAGAATTACTTCTCACGTTCCCGTGTGCCCCACGGTACATTTAATCTTTATTTTTTGACTTGTCTGGTTTTGGTTTACGTTGGTTAACCTAGCTGTTTTTATTCGTGGCATTCGCTACCCACTAGCCATTATTGTTTTCCGACCAGTCGTTTGAGCTTGGTGTCTCATGTGTATCGGCGGTTACTCTACCTGTGGCATAGTCTTAGTGTACACCCAAATGGGATAAGTTGCCATGAAGACTGAGAGAATCAATATCAGAACGACAAAGCAGTTGAAAGACAAGATTGCTCGGATAGCTCAAAAGCAAGGAGTTCCTGTAGCTGAATTGATTAATGACTATATCAAACAGCTACCTGAACCCCAATAATTAATCAAAGCCGTCCTGGAAGGACGGGGCTTTAAACCCATTTTTTCGGTAAAATCAGCATGGCATCGCCAAAGGAATAAAAGCGGTACTGTTGCTCGATCGCTTCTCGGTACAAATCCAACAGCAGAGGCCTTCCAATCATCGCACTTACCATCATCATCAAAGTAGAGCGGGGCAAGTGAAAATTGGTAATCATCCCCTCTACAACCCGCCACTTGTAACCAGGGTAGATAAACAAATTGGTCGGGCCGCAAAAAGGTTGCAAGGAAAAATCGCCACTCGCGGCGGCGGCTCCCTCTAAAGCTCGCACTGCTGTTGTACCCACGGCAATGATCCGTCCGCCTCTGGCTTGAGTTTCCCGGATTTTCTCAACGGTGGCGGGGGGTACTTCCACCCATTCGCCGTGCATTTTGTGAGCCGTTACGTCTGCCACCTCCACCGGGCGAAACGTCCCTACTCCGACGTGTAAGGTGACAAAAGTTTTTTCGATTCCCCCCTGTTCCAAGCGGCTGAACAATTCTTCGGTGAAGTGCAGGCCTGCTGTGGGGGCAGCCACCGCCCCAAGCCGATCGGCATACACAGTCTGGTACTGTTCCGCTGAAGCTTGGGAATTTTCGATATAGGGCGGCAGGGGTACGTGGCCGTATTCGTCCAAAAACTTCGCCAGATTCTCATCTGTGGGGATGTCAAACTCCAACAGCCGTCCCCCTGTTGCGTCGTCCCTATCTATAACTGTCGCAGTCAATCGACGACGATCGGGCATCGTGGCATCGGGAAGGCAACAGCAAGGAGCTGTGGTAGAGTCCTCACAGGCAGGGGCGATGCGATCAAACTCAATTTTTGCTCCCAACTTTAAGCGTTTCCCCGGTTTAACCAAAGCCAGCCAACAGTTGTGCTGCCGTTCTTCCATCAACAATATCTCCACAGCCGGGCCGTTGGGTTTGTGCCCGTAGAGCCTCGCTGGCAGCACGCGGGTGTTGTTCAGTACCAGCAAGTCGCCCGGTTGCAGCAAATCGGGTAAATCCCTAAAAATCCGGTGTTGGTGGCTGCTGGGAGAATCTACAGCCAGCAAGCGAGAACTGTCCCTCGGCACTACGGGATTTTGGGCAATGCGCGAGGGCGGAAGTTCGTAGTCGTAGCCGTCCAAAGACCAGTCCATCTCTGTCATCGAGTGAATTCCTGTGCGATCGATCTGTCAACTGGGTAACAAATTGGGTAAAAACCCCCATTCAAAGTCGGGTGCTTTTCCCCTTGTGGTGGCGGGTATAGCCCGCGAGGATAGAGGTATAGCATCAGCTTTGCTCATAAGGATCGTTATGGAATACCTCTACTACATCGCCAATACTAGCCTTACTCTGAGAGTCGTGGATTACCTACGCACGGCTCATCATCTTCCCTTGCAATTTATCACTGTTATTCACCAAATTGACGGCTGGGTGGTAAAGGTGAAAATGAGCCAATATTTAACTCCCGAAATGCACGGGGATTTTCGGGCTTTTATGAACGAACTCGGGATTCCTTACGATCCTGAAATTCGCTTGCAAATGGCACTTTGGAGTTTGGAAACCGGACAGTCGCCGCTGAGCGTGATGCGCCGCTACCAGGTGGCAGTGGTTTGTCACGGCAGCCCTGACCGCAAAGAAATTGAAGCGTTTCGCCAGCAGTTTGTCAAGGGCCTGGGATATTGCCCGGAAACTCTGGCCTAGATTGCTACGCATATAAATTAACTGTGATGACATAACAGGAGAGGGAGAGAAGGGCAAAGCGGGAGAAGATTTAACGCTTTTTTCAGCTCCGTTAAAGCTCAAGAGAAAAATGCGCGACAGCCTAGGCAAGTTAACAATTAAAAATTACCTAGTGGCATTGTTTGAGATTTTACCCTCTAACTTTTAATTATATATTTTTAATTGCTAAAAGCCGAGGGAATGTATTCTTGCAGGGTGAGTCGGTAGTTTCCTGCAACGGCGGATTGAGAGTGCGCTGCTGTTAATGGTGGTAATATTCGCTTAGTTTTTTGTTGTGAAGGTTCGCACATGACTAAAGCGACATCAAAGCGACAATAATTATTGGCTAAATCTGGATGAGTGCTTAAAAATATTTCGGCTGTTTGCCAAAGTTTGGCTTGTTTTGTGGTGGTAACAGCCAGCATTCCACCAGCATCCCAATTTCCCCGGCGGCGAGTTTTTACCTCTACAAATGCTAATGTTTGGGAATGGGGAATGGGGAATGGGGAATGGGGAATGGGGAATGGGGAATTTTCTTTACCTCTGTTGATTTCGCTTTCTTCATCTCTTCCGAGTGCGATGATGTCAATCTCTCCCCAGCGACAGTGCCACTGCCGGTGCAGGATTTCCCAACCTTGCTGCTGCAACCAGTCGGCGACTAAGTTTTCTCCCAATGTGCCGATATCCCTAGAGTTTGGGGATTGGGGGCAATTGGAGTCAGCCGTCGCTAACGGGCGATTCCCTACGGGATAGCTACGCTTGACGCGCTTTCTGGTAGAATTCAACTCTGAACTGTCACGGCTGCCCATTAGCTTTAACTTATGAATTATCGAATTCGCCAACATCGCAAAAATATTTATACTTTCTTGCTGAGTTTTGTTATTTTAGCAGTAATTGCCGTTGGGGCGATCGGTATTAATCCCGCACCTGCTTTCGCTTTGGATCACGACAAAGAAATCCTAGTCGGCGCTGATTTTACGGGCCAAGTTCTGACTGACGACAGCTTTAATAAAGCCAATCTTCGCAACAGCAATTTTACTAATGCAGATTTGCGGGGCGTCAGCTTTTTTGCTGCCAATATGGAAGAAGCAAATTTAGAAGGCGCTAATTTCACGGGTGCTACTTTAGATTTAGCTCGCATGATGAAAGCAAATTTAACTAATGCTATCCTTGAGGGTGCTTTCGCTTACAATACCAGACTCGAAGGAGCAGTCATTGACGGTGCTGATTTTACAGAAACACTGCTCCGAGACGATATGATAGAAAAACTTTGTAAAGTGGCAAAAGGTACTAATCCGGTGACGGGTAGAGATACTCGCGAAACTCTTTTTTGCGATTATTAAAAGGATCTTTGAATAAAAGAATAAAGTCATTACCACAAGATAGTTTGTAGTAATGACTTTATTGCTTATACCAGTTAAAAAAATAATGTAACTGCAGGCAAGCTTCCAACCTATATCGAACGAGTCATCCCCAATCTAAAATCTAAAATCTAAAAGGGCATTAGCCCCAAGGCACGGATGTTAAATCGTAAAAATTAACTTGACGCAGCCGCTCTAATTCCGTGAGCCATTGTTGTTCGGCACATAATAGTTGGTAATATTCTATAGCCTCTTCGCCACTACTAGCGGCCTTGGCTTTTTCCCACATATTGAGTGCAATCCGGCGGCGCTTCATGCTGATAATTTGCTCGATACAGGCGAGGGCAGATCTAATTACTAGAGGTGCGCGATAAACGTTTCTTTCTGAAAACTCATTTAAGTGAAATAAATGCGAGATCTGATTGAGTTGATTTGGATATTCAATGAAGCTATCTTGCAACTTCAATATTAACTCAGAAGGCGCTATTTGTAAAGAGGTTTTGTGCAATATTTCTGCATTGACAATCTGATGCCACAAAAATCTGTGGTGAGAAAGGCTAAACTGCACGTCTCTAGCTTCTATTGCTTCTCTGACATCTTGGCGGTATTCGGGACAGTGCAAGTAAATCTGCAATAATTGCGCTTCTGCTTCTTCTAAAAGACTGCGAGCTACAGCAGCAGATAAGCTTGATTTTGAGCTTTGGTTTTCGCCACTTGCACGCTGTTTTTTATATTGCTTGTTCCGCTTCAGATTCTTTCTAATTAACGGCGAAACTGTCAATGATTCATCTTTACTCAGTCTTTTACCCCAATCGCTAACTACTTGATTTAACAAAGTTTCTCTTAGTATTGGTTCCCGCTTAGATTCTTCTTTGCTTAGGATTTCCGCGCACTTTGAAAGGTAACGATGGAGTTGATTGTCGTCAGTAATATTAGTTAATAATTTAACAAATTTTTTGGTAACTTGCTGGTAAATATCGGTTTTTTTTAAATCTTGATTAACCAGCATTTGTTGCAGTTGCCAGTCCAGCCACAGGGGAGCATTTTCCAGCAATTCTTGATATTGTTCTGGGGAGTATGTTTTGAGGTATTCGTCGGCATCTTTGCCGTCGGGAATGTTGAGAACCCGCAGTTGCACTTCTCCTTGATAAGCGAGTTTTTCTATTTCTCCAATAGCGCGTTCTGCTGCTTGAGTTCCTGCTTTGTCGGCGTCAAAGTTGAGGATAATTTGTTTGGAGTCAGTGTAGCGCAATAACTGCCGCACTTGGTTTAAACTTAAGGCTGTGCCGAGGGAAGCGACGGCGTTGGAGATGCCGGCGGCCTGAAGTGCGATCGCATCAAAGTAGCCCTCTACAACCACTGCGCGATCGGCTTTGCTAATGGCTGTTTTCGCTGTATCTAAGGCAAATAAAGTTTTGCCTTTATCGAAGAGTTCTGTTTCGGGAGAATTGAGGTATTTCGGCTGTTCGTCCCCCAGAGCTCTGCCGCCGAAACCGATGACTCTGCCTTGGGTGTCGCGAATGGGAATCATAATGCGATTGCGGAAGCGATCGTAATAACCGCTGCCGCCATTTTTTCGGGGTACAATTAATCCAGCTTGTTCTACTAATTGCGCCGGATAATTTTTCTGTTCTACTAAATAACTGTAAAGTGCTTCCCAACCTTGGGGTGCATAACCTAATTGAAATTGTTGGATAGTTTCTTCGCTTAGCTGGCGCTCGGATTTGAGATAGGCTAAGGGTTCTTCTCCTTGGGTTTGCCGCAAAGCGTGTTCGTAAAAGTTGGCTGTTAGTGCTGAGATTTCATAGAGTTGTTCGCGCAGAGAAATTTGCCGCTGCAATTCTTGTCGGTGTTCTGGTTCGACTGTTTTGACCGGGACTTGATAATTTTTAGCTAATTCTAATACTACTTCGCTGAAAGGGCGTTTCTCCAATTCCATGAGAAACTTAAAAGCATTGCCGCCTGCACCGCAGCCGAAACAATAATACATTTGTTTGCCGGGACTGACAGTAAAGCTGGGAGATTTTTCGTCGTGAAAGGGACACAAACCTACGAATTCTTTTCCGCGTTTTCGCAACACTACGCGACCGGAAATAACGTCTACTATGTCGGCTCTTTGTTTGACTTCTTCGATTGTTTCTGGATGCAGCCGGGGAACTTGCATAGGGCTATTTTAGGCAAATTGAAAGTATTGGAGAAGGAAAGCACTACACGGATGAGGACACGGATACACGGATGAATTATCTACTCTGAGTGATTTCTCATGAGATTCAAAATCCCAGCCCCCTTAAAAAGGTGAAAGAATCAGTGTCAAAGTCAACCCCTACTCCCCTTTTTAAGGGGGATTTAGGGGGATCTCCGGGGATAGAAAACACGCCCTAGGGCATAAATTTATTGTAAGATATTTACACTAACTGTAAGGAGCATCGAAAATAATGCGAATTTTAATGATGGGCGGTACTCGGTTTATCGGGGTTTATCTTACTAAGATTTTAGCAGCACAAGGGCATGAAGTGGTGTTGTTTAACCGGGGCAACAAGCCGGTACCGGTTTCGGGCGTGAAACAGATTCAGGGCGATCGCACAAATGTCGAACAACTAAAAGAAAAGTTATCGACGGTCGAGTTTGACGCTGTTTTTGACAACAACGGCCGCGAACTCAGCGATACACAGCCTTTAGCTGAAATATTTAAAGGGCGGGTGCAGCACTTTGTTTACATGAGCTCTGCGGGGGTTTATTTGAAGTCGGATCAAATGCCTCATATTGAAGGGGACGCTACCGATCCTAAAAGCCGACATTTGGGTAAATGCGAAACCGAAACTTACTTGGCGACATCGGGTTTGCCTTGGACTTCGATTCGCCCGACTTACATTTACGGCCCCCAAAATTATAACGATTTGGAGGCTTGGTTTTTCGATCGCATTGCGCGCGATCGACCGATTCCGATTCCCGGTAACGGAATGCACTTCACGCAGTTGGGGCACTGTCAGGATTTGGCTAAAGCAATGGCGGCGGTTTTGGGCAACGAAAGGGCGATCGGGCAAATTTACAACGTTTCGGGCGATCGATTTGTCACCTTTGACGGTTTAGCCCGCGCCTGCATTCAAGCAGCAGGCAAATCCCCTGATGCTATTAAGATTGTACACTACGATCCGAAACAATTTGACTTCGGCAAAAAGAAAGCTTTTCCGATGAGATTGCAGCACTTTTTCGCTTCAGTTAATAAAGCTGTCACCGATCTTAACTGGCAGCCGGAATTTGACTTAGTTTCTGGATTGAAAGATTCTTTTCAGAATGATTATGTAGTTTCGGGACGGGACAAAGCTGAGATAGATTTTTCAGTCGATGATCAAATTTTGAAATCGGTTCAAAGTTAAGTTAGAGTGGGAGCATCCCCATGCCAGCAAAAATCTAGAAACCCACCCTAACCCTCCCCTTACTAAGGGGAGGGAACAAGAAAGAAAGCAAACAGACTGTCACAGTAAAGTTGGCGTCGCGCGCCTTACATCACAACCCAAAATAGCTACTTAGAGGCGATCGCAAAACTCAACAACGGCACATCTGTAATTATTGAAATCCAACTTATAAACCGACCGAGATTGGGGAAGCTAGCTGTGTAAAATACAGTAACAACTGAGAGAAATAAATTAATGATTGAAGAACGGCATAATGGATGTCACCCTAAAATTGATTTTATGGAAATTCAAACTCGCCAGCTGTCGTTCGACCAATTCAAAAATTTAGATAGGCTATGTTAGAATTTTCCAAGGCGGAAGATGTGACAGCTTGGTTGGAAGCTAATTCTCCCAAAGATTAGGAAATATTAGGTGAATTTCATGCTTGGAATAACACTCGGCAATCGCTACAGCATTATCCGTCACTTGGGAGGCGGCGGATTTGCTCAAACTTATTTAGCTGAAGATAAGCAGCTACCAGGCAATCACCTCTGCGTCGTCAAGCAGCTTAAACCTCAAGCAACTGATCCGGAAACTCTACAGGTAGCAAGACGTTTATTCGATACCGAAGCACAAGTTTTGTACAAATTGGGAAATCACGATCGCATTCCCCGACTTTTTGCTTTTTTTGAAGAGAATCAAGAGTTTTACCTAGTTCAAGAATTTATAGAAGGTCACGATTTAAGCCAAGAAATTACGCCCGCTTCTCCGGGAAATGCGGGAGTCATGCAGGAAGATCAAGTCATTTGTATATTGCAAGAACTTCTGGAAATTTTAGACTTTGTACACCAGCAAAATGTGATTCACCGCGATGTCAATCCTCGTAATATTCTCCGCAGAGAGAGAGACGGAAAATTAGTTTTAATTGACTTCGGCGCAGTCAAAGAAATTACTACTCAAATCACCACTCCTCAGCCCAAGAATAGCTTGAGTGTCAGCATCGGTACTCCCGGTTATATGCCTAGCGAACAAGCTCACGGCAACCCGAAACTCAGCAGCGATATCTATGCCGTCGGTGCGATCGCAATTCAGTTCCTCACTGGCATAAATCCTCACCAAATGCCAAAAAATCCCGATACAGAGGAAATTATTTGGCAGAACAAAACATCAGTCAGTCCTGAATTTGCGAAGATTTTAGATAAGATGGTAAAGTACGATTTTAGGCAACGTTATTCTAGTGCTGGGGAAACGCTGCAAGCTATTAAAGAATTGAAAAATTCTTTCAGCGGTACAGTTCCTGTATTGCCTCCTGTTGCTGCTGCGAAGGGGCCTGTAAAATCCCGAAAAAAACTGTATTTAAAAATATTGTCGATCGCCAGTTTAATTGGCATCACTATTATAGCATCAATTTATGGTGTAAATACTTTTAATTCTGCCAATGCAACTGACTTGTACAACCGAGGCAATACTCTTTACAATTTAAGCCGATTTGAAGAAGCTCTGGCAGCTTACGAGCGAGCTATAAATCTCAGGCCGGACTACGCGGAAGTGTGGCAGGAAAAAGCCAAAACTTTATATGAATTGAAAAAATATCGAGAATCGCAGTCAGCTTATGATAAAGCCATAGAATTAAAGCCGGAATACTTGGAAGCTTGGACGGGACGCGGTTATGCTTTGGATAAGTTGCAACAGTCTCAAGAGGCGATCGCATCTTTTGATAACGCTTTGAAAATCCAGCCCGACTATGCCGCAGCCTGGGAAGGTAGAGGCGATGTTCTATTAGATTCGCAGCGGTACGAAGAAGCGATCGCCTCCTACGAAAAAGCGGTACAATTTCAGCCTAACTTGTACCGTGCCTGGTACAATCGGGGACAAGCTTACCAAAAATTAAAACAGTACGATCGAGCCGTAGAATCCTATCAAAAAGCAGTTGAAATCAAATTCGATAATTATGAAGTCTGGTACAATTTAGGCAATGTCTTCCTAGAAGTGAACAAAAACCAAGAAGCTTTTGAAGCCTACGAAAAAGCCGTGCGGTTTCAGCCCAATTTTTATCAAGCCTGGTACAGTAAAGGCATCGCTTTGCTGAAAATGCGGAGGCATGAAGAAGCGGTAGAAGCTTACGAAAAAGCTGTTAAATTAAAACCTGATTATTATCAAGCCTGGTACAATTTAGGTTGGTCATATCACGAATTACGCAAGTACGAACAAGCAATTGAGTGTTATAACAGAGCCTTAGATTTAAACCCGAAAGAATACCAAGCGTGGTACAATAGAGGCAATGCTCAGTACAATTTGAAACGGTATGAAGATGCGATCGTCTCTTACAATGAAGCCGTTTATGTTAAGCAAGATTACTCCGAAGCTTGGTATAGTCGCGGTAATGCGCTTGTAGCGGTAAAAAGATACGAAGATGCGATCGCCTCCTATGACAAAGCAATTCGCTACAAACCAGATTACGGAGCGGCAATGGAAGCAAAAAAGCGGGCAGAAAGTCAGGTAGGAAGCAGCCCGCTAGAATCCCAACAACAACAATAATTGTTATTAGTCCGCTTAGGCGGACTTTGTTTGACAAGAAGCAATTTCAATGGCCAAATTTTATCTTTTAGCGAACAGCGGGAGCAATTACGGTAACTCGGCGGCTGTCTACTAACATCGGCCAAAAACCTCGATCGCTCAATGTTTTTACTGCAGCAGTAGCGGCGTTTTGATCCGTTGTATAAGCGACGAATAAAAAGGGACGCTGGCCGTAGGAAGCTAAGCCTACTTGCGTGCCTAATGCTTGCCTGACTTGGGCGGCTAATTCCGGTTGGTTGAAGTAATCTACTAACACTGCATAACCAGGGCCTAGGGGTTGGGGATTGAAGGCAAGATTGCCCGTTGAAGGATTAGTGATTGGTTCAGAACCTGCTACTGGCTGAGGGTTGTAGACTGGCAAATTTTGCGGTAGCGCGGCTGCGGGCGATCGTACTACGTAAGCTTGTAATCCGACAACATCTTCGATGTATTTAACCCAATCGCTAGCGATTTGCGAGTCGCGAAAGCCACCAACTCGCGTCACCGTGTCGCTGATGTACTGACAAACTGTGTTGTTAGTATTTCCTGGGAAAGAGCGTTTTGCTCTTTCTTGTTGTTCGGGTGTTCTGGTGACAATTAACAGTAGATATTCATCGGGCTGGGGCGGTTGGCAGCTCGATTGAGCTTTAACAGAACTCGATAAAATTGTCAATACCAAAAGGGCGATCGAAGTAGCAGAAAATAGGGGTAGAGACAAAATAAATTTGTAAAGTTTACCCCTAATTGTTGTTAGTTGTTTTGTCTGATATTTGGCTATTTTGTTCATGCTGTCTGTAGGGATGCAAGGGCATCGGGAATAGTTGGTGATGGCGCTTGAAATTCACCTGTCAGTACATATTCTAATCGCAGTTTCAACCAGGTGATGAAGACAGGATCGGTAGAAATAATAGCGGCGGCTGGCTGAGGACATTTTGCTTTAACTTCTGCCATAGTCGGTGCTTCTAGGAAAGCCGGCTGTTTGACCAACCAGAAGTCTATTTGTTTTTCTTGTTCGTTGTAGTTGCGTGTTCTTTCTTTAAACACTTCATCTAGGGCTTCTTCTTCAAGCAAAAAGCGTTGGCTGGCTAAAACGTAGTAGTAGGTTTGCATTTTTGTCGGTTGTTAGAGGTTGACGGTTAGCGGTTAATGCCGCCTGTACCGGCCAGTTTTGCTGGTCAGGGGCGGGTTTGCCGAGTTGCGGCAGTTGGAGAGTTCTAGACTCTTGTGCCGTTTACTTTACCTTATTTGCTGTCATCTTGGGTAGATGCAGAGCAAGTCGCCTCAGAAAAATCTTTGGTGGTGAGAGTTGAGGGAGTTGTGAGAGTTGCGAGAGTTGCTGGTTTTTTGGGGATTTGGGCGATTATTTTTGGGGCTGGTGATTTTCGTGAAAATTTAGGTGACAATAGGAAATTAGATGGAATTGCAGGTTGAATAATTACCAATTATTGAGGCAATCTGGGGGCTGTTAAACCTGATTGGGAGTGGTTTGCATATGAAAAGTTGTTGGAGTGCGATCGCGAATCGAGCTTGTTATGACGACTGTAATATATAGTGTAATATAAATCGTAAGGCTCAGAGTTTAAACTCTGAACGTTGTAAACTTTGGTACTTTTTGGGAGCGATCGCCCTAATTAACCCAAACTTTCTCAAACGGGCGATCGCCCTTCACTTCTGCCATTCCGTCAAGGGCGATCGCCCCTTACGCCCAATTTGTGGTATTTTCTTATTTATACAAATTCCAAGTATTTTGACTTTCTAGAGCCATTTTTTGCCGCAAATCCCAAGGTAGTAAAACTTCAACTTTTGAACCCAACGCTCTCAACCATCTGACGACATAGTAGTCTGTAAGCCGGTACTTGAGTTCGTAGTAAATATCGGTGGTAGGACGAGACTGAAGTATATCTAAAAGAATCTGTCGATTTTCTGGTTTGGGAGTGTATTGTGTGATTAATGTGGCAGCGCGATCGCACTCTATGGCGGTAAAGGTATGGTGAATGCTGATTCCCTGCATATAACTTTGATGAAAATCGCGATCGAACCGCAATACCATCAGCCCGATTTCTTTATAAAAGTCGCAACCCCAAGCTTGTTTTAAGATCGCGTTGACTGTTTGAGGGGTTGGTAAGCGATTTGCTGCGTATTGCTCTCTTAATAATTGAGGGACGCGGGTGTCTTGCCAATTGAGAGGTTCTAGACGTTTAGAAATAATGCGATCGAGGCGATATTTATACCAATTGATTTCACCTCTAGGGGTGCTGCCATAGGCACAGAGGTATTTGGCATATTCCATAAAGTAAATGCAAACCGGGTAAACAACGCATTCCTTAATTAGGTTTTGATGAGCGCTGCGATAGGTTAGGAGTAAAGGGGGAATTTGTCCCGATTCCCAAATTTCTTGCAATTCGCTCTGAATTTGATCTACAGTATCTTCCATAGGACTAGATTCTGGTACGACATAATCCACGTACAAAAAAACGCGATTATTGTCTTCATCTAGTTCCTCTTCTGAAATTTGTTCGGCTAGCACGGGGAAACTAGGATCGAGAAAACTAAACCTACCCAATGCGCTAGCTACATAAGCTTGAGCTTTTGGAGTTAAATTGCGATCGAGGGGAGAGTTTTCTGTTTGACTGTAAATTGACGGTTTTTTTTCCACCCGGCGATATTGCTTGCTCCTACCAGCAACATCAGCAACCCGTTCCAAGCAATGGCGACTCACCAATAAATCGAAATCACTTTGAAGGGATTTGCGAACTTGAGCAAATAACCTTTCTTCCAATAACTCGTCTAAATCGGTATCGGCAATAGATATTTGCTTTTTTAAAGAATGTCGCCAATCAGTTACAGATAGATCCCATTTTGTCAACCACTGTTTCGTTGTTTTGTTGCAAGCACAATGGGGGTCTGGATAGTTAAGAATATCTTCTTGCTTTTCATCCTTATAATTCTCCCCAAAGAAGGCGGCGCGCCAATCAGCATAGGTAAAGGGATTGTCAAGGGCAATATATCCCTCGTCGCTGTACAGCCAACTTACCAAAACCCACAACCTGATGGCACGGGTGAGATTCTGCATTTGGTCGAGAGTTCCGTTGGCTAAATCCTGTAACAGCCTGGGTTGTGGGGGATTGCGAAAAGTTACGTTCACTGTCGGTTGATGAATTTATGTTGTGTTTTCTAGAGTAACAGCGATCGGAAGGGGGTATTTCCGATACGATGCAATAATCGCGAAGGAAGTTGAGAAAGGCGGAGACAGAGGCTTTATGAGTACATCTGAGTTGGACAAGCACAAAGTTAACCACCTGTTTTTGCTGATTGGCGAGAACCCTTTGCCGAATTATGTCGCAGCGAGACTTTTGTTAAATAAAGGAGGTACGGCCTACCTTGTATACACAACTGGTACAGAGAAGCTAGCCACACGTCTGCAAACAATATTGAATACCGAACCAATTGGTTTAAAAGCTAAACATGTGCCGCTCAACGATGGCGAAGCTGATGCCTATCAGATTCACAAGGCAATTTGCTCTGAGCTAGAAACTCTCCAGGATGGAAAAATTGGATTGAATTATACGGGCGGTACGAAGGCGATGGCTGTACACGCTTACAGAGCAGTTTTGAGCAAAGAGCATCCTGAGACTGTGTTTAGCTATCTTGACCCGCGTAAATTGGAAATGTGTATAGATCGGGAAGATCGCGATCGTATTCGCATCAAAGTCAAGCCAGATATGTTGCAAGTTGAACTTGTAGAACTTTTCCAAATTCACCGATTAGAGTTGAAAGCCAATCCTACACAAGAAGCGCAATTACCAGAATTAGCAGCAGCACTTGCCAAAGTATTTAAGGCAATACTCCGGACAGTTTTTAAGCAGCCAAAGTACCATAAGACAAGACTGAAGAAAGATTAGGATGGTTTAAAATCAAATCCGGGTCTAAATCTAACTTATCAATAAAGGTACAAAGTAGATGCTTATTGAATTCCAGACGTTTATAAGAGGCCATAGAAAACACAAACGACTTGGCAGATGAATGACAACTAGAGAGTTGATGTTTAGCTAAGTTTAAGGCAATTAGACTGGCATTAAAATGAAAATCAAGCCGTGGTAAATGACGAGCTTGACAATCAGACAATCCTGTAAATTGCTTGGCATCACGAAAAATAAATTCAATCTGGAAGCGA